>NZ_JCBANH010000107.1:0-21857 GCF_059760925.1 Achromobacter sp. 1011791174 | reverse complement strand
CAACACGCACAGCCGCCGCGATCACGGTATCGCGCCGGCTGTGCGTGTTGAGCACGTCGAAACGGCCCGCCCGCAGAATGCCGCGAATGATGGCCACGCCCTTCAGGTAATTGAGCGGGCCGTCCATTTCCAGCGTGTGCACGGTGAAACCGGCCTCGGACAGGCGCGTGGCCAGCAGCGCCTGCGGCTGGCAGATGGCCTCGACATGATGCCCGCGCGCGCGCATGGCATTCATTTCCTTGAAGATGCGGCCTTCCTGGCCGCCGAAGCTGGTGGCGGCTTCGGAGTGGACGATACGCAGCTTACGCATCAGTAGGTGACCTCGACGCCGTCGGGCTTGGTCCAGGCGTTCAGGTTCTCGAACAGCGCGTCGGCCATGCGCACGCGCCATTCCTCGCCCAGCCGGACCGTGCACAGGAAATTGTTCTTGGTGTAGACGATATCGACCGGCACCCCGGGGATGCCGTTCTCGGGCTCGGCGCGGAACGGATTGAGCAGCTGCCGCAGCCGCGCGGCGTCAGCGCCGCCGTTGAGCTTGACGCGCAGCGACTTGGCGCGCGCCTCGCGCGCCAGCTGCAGGTCATACAACTGGTCGGCCACGATGCGCATGCCGCCAGAATAATCGTCGTTGCTGACTTTGCCCTGCACGATGATGAGCTGGTCCTCGCGCAGCCGGTTGCGGTGCTTTTCGTAGAGTTCGTTGAACACCGAGATCTCGACCTGGGCGGTGCCGTCGTCCAGCACGGCGAACACCATCTTGCCCCGGCGCGTCATCATGGTGCGCACGCCGGCCAGCACGCCGCACATCCATTGCAGGTCGCGCTGCGGCTCCAGGCGCGCCAGCTGCATGGGCACGATGCGGCGCACTTCGTCGCGCCAGGCGTCGAACAGGTGGCCGCTGTAGTAGTAGCCCAGCGCCGATTTTTCCTCGGTGAGCTTCTTGTGCAGGTCCCAGGGCGCGACCTTGGCCAGCTCGCCGGCCACCACGTCGCCGCTGTCGTCGCCGAACAGCGAAGCCTGGTTGGCGCTGCGCGCGGCCTGCTCGGCCGCTTCCATGGCCGTGGGCACCGAGGCCAGCATGGCGGCGCGGTTGGGCTCGATGCCATCGAAGGCGCCCGCCTTGATCAGCGCCTCGATGGTGCGCCGGTTGACCGAATGCTTGCTGACACGGCGGCAGAAGTCGAACAGGTTCTGAAACGGGCCGCCTTCCTTGCGCGCCCGCAGGATTTCCTCGACCGCGCCCTGCCCCGTGCCCTTGACCGCGCCCAGGCCGTAGCGCATGGTGCGCGGCGGCTTACCCTTCTCGGTGTGCTTGTCGGCCACCGGCTCGAAGCGGTAGCCCGAGTGGTTCACGTCCGGCGGCAGCACCTCGACGCCGTTGTCCTGGGCGTCGCGGCAGAAGATCTGCACCTTGTCGGTGTCGTCCATGTCGGAAGACATGGTGGCGGCCAGGAACTCGGTCGGGTGATACGCCTTGAGCCAGGCGGTCTGGTACGAGATCAGCGCATAGGCGGCCGAGTGCGACTTGTTGAAGCCGTAGCCCGCGAACTTCTCCATCAGGTCGAACAGCTTGACCGCCAGGTCCGGGTCATGGCCCTTTTCCTTGGCGCCCTGCTCGAACAGCTCGCGGTGCTTGGCCATTTCCTCGGGCTTTTTCTTGCCCATGGCGCGGCGCAGCAGGTCGGCGCCGCCCAGCGAGTAGCCGCCGATGATCTGCGAGATCAGCATCACCTGTTCCTGGTAGACGATGACCCCATAGGTGCTCTTGAGGGTGCTCTCCAGGTCGGAGTGGAAGTAGTCCACCGAGGCGCGGCCGTGCTTGCGGTTGACGAAATCGTCCACCATGCCCGATTCCAGCGGCCCCGGACGGTACAGGGCCAGCATGGCGATGATATCTTCGAAGGTGTTGGGCCGCAGCTTCTTGAGCAGCTCCTTCATGCCGCGCGATTCCAGCTGGAACACCGCCGTGGTGTTGGCGTCGCACAGGATCTTGTAAGCCGCCGCGTCGTCCAGCTCCAGCGCCATCACGTCGAAGTCGCGCTTGTCCGCGTTGAACTGGCGCACGTAGCGCACGGCCCAGTCCAGAATGGTCAGGTTGCGCAGGCCCAGGAAGTCGAACTTCACCAGGCCGGCGGCCTCGACGTCGTCCTTGTCGAACTGCGAGACCGCGCTGTTTTCCTGGCCGGGCTGGCAATACAGCGGGCAGAAGTCGGTCAGCTTGCCGGGCGCGATCAGCACGCCGCCGGCGTGCATGCCGATGTTGCGGGTCAGGCCCTCGAGCGGCTTGGCCAGGTCCACCAGTCCGCGCACTTCCTCTTCCTGCTCGTAGCGTTCCTTGAAGGCCGGCTCGTCCTTGAGCGTGCGCTCCAGCGACCAAGGATCCATCGGGTTGAACGGGATCAGCTTGGACAGGCCGTCGCAGAACATATAGGGCATGTCCAGCACCCGGCCGGCGTCGCGCACCACGGCCTTGGCGCCCAGCGTGCCGAAGGTGGCGATCTGGCTCACGGCCGCGCGCCCGTATTTTTCCTTGACGTAGTCGATGACGCGTTCGCGGTTGTCCTGGCAAAAGTCGATATCGAAGTCGGGCATGGACACCCGCTCCGGATTCAGGAAGCGCTCGAACAGCAGGTCATAGCGGATCGGGTCCAGGTCGGTGATGCCCAACGCGTAGGCCACCAGCGAGCCGGCGCCCGAGCCCCGGCCGGGGCCCACGGGCACGCCATTGTTCTTGCCCCAGTTGATGAAGTCCTGCACGATCAGGAAGTAGCCCGGGAAGCCCATCTGGATGATGGTCTTGCACTCCCAGCGCAGGCGTTCGTAGTACTGCTCGCGCTTGGACTCGCGCACGGCCTCGTCCGGGAACAGGAAGGCCAGGCGCTTTTCCAGGCCCTGCTCGGACAGCTGCACCAGGTAGTCGTCCAGCGACACGCCATCGGGCGTGGGGAAGTTGGGCAGGCGCGGCTTGCCCAGCACCAGGCTCAGGTTGCAGCGCTTGGCGATCTCGACCGTGTTGGCCAGCGCCGAGGGCACGTCGGCGTAGCGCCGGTGCATTTCCTCGGAACTGAGCAGGTATTGATCCTTGGTGAAGCGGCGCACGCGGCGCGGATTGGCCAGGATCTCGCCTTCGGCGATGCAGACGCGGGCCTCGTGGGCCTGGAATTCGTGCTCGTCCAGGAACTGCACCGGATGCGTGGCCACCACCGGCAGGCCGGCCTCGGCCGCCAGCCGCATGGCCGCCTGGGTGTAGGCTTCGTCGCCGTCGAAACCGGCGCGCTGCAGCTCGATGTAGTAGCTGCCCGGAAATAGAAGCGCCCACTGGCGCGCCAGCGCCAGCGCCGACACGGCGTTGCCGGCGTCCAGCGCCTGGCCCACGTCGCCCATGCGCCCGCCCGACAGGGCGATCAGGCCTTCCTGGCCCTGCAACCATTCGCGCCGGATCTCGGCCCGACCCTTGCCCTGGTTGACCAGGAAGGACTGGGTCAACAGCTCGCACAGGTTCAGGTAGCCCTGGTGATTGCGCACCAGCAACAGCAGGCGGAACGGCTTGTCGCGATCGTCGTCGTTGGTGATCCAGACGTCGCAGCCGGCGATGGGCTTGATCCCGGCGCCGCGCGCGCCCTTGTAGAACTTGATCAGGCCGAACAGGTTCGACAGGTCGGTCAGCGCCACGGCCGGCTGGCCCAGCTTGGCGACCCGCTTGATCAGGTCGGGAATGCGCACGATGCCGTCGACGACCGAGAACTCGGAGTGGACGCGCAGGTGGACAAAGGGGGACGGAGTTGTTGCGGCTTCGGACATGGCCGGAATTGTACCCAGTCATATCGGTCAAAACCCCTTTCTCGCCGGGATCCCGATCCTGGCGCCCCGCAACCCTGTGTAACAATACGCCTTGCACCCGAAATCCTGTTCCAGGACGAGATTCACGTATGAAATGGCTCATTCCCGGGATCTGGCTCGCCGCCATCCTGTTTGCGCACTTCCGAGGCCGCGTCAAGCTGCCGCTGAGCCGCCAGCTGCTGGACCACTCCGTGCTGCTGGCGCCGGTCAACGCCTTCATGGTGCTGGCCTCGCGCGTGCCCACCACGCCCTACCTGCCGTCGCGCGAGATCGACGAGCTGAAGGTGCTCGATGACAATTGGGAGACGATCCGCGACGAAGCGCTGCAGATGGCCGAGATGCGCCGCATCCGCGCGGCCGACGGGCACAACGACATCGGCTTCAGCTCCTTTTTCAAGTACGGCTGGAAGCGCTTCTACCTGAAGTGGTATGACGCCCGCCACCCCTCGGCCGAGGAGCTCTGCCCCAAGACCGTGGCCATCCTCAAGACGCTGCCCAAGGTCAAGGCCGCCATGTTCGCCGAGCTGCCGCCGGACGGCCAGCTCAACCCGCACCGCGACCCCTTCGCCGGCTCGCTGCGCTACCACCTGGGCCTGTCCACGCCCAACGACGACGGCTGCCACATCATCGTGGACGGCGAACCCTACAGCTGGCGCGACGGCGAAAGCGTGGTGTTCGACGAAACCTATGTGCACGAGGCCTACAACAAGACGCAGCAGAACCGCATCATCCTGTTCTGCGACGTCGAGCGTCCGCTCAAGTGGCGCTGGGCCGAGGCCTTCAACCGCTGGTTCGGCCGCGTGGTGATGTCGGCCGCCAGCTCGCCCAACGACGGCGGCGACCAGACCGGCGCCATCAACAAGCTGACGCACGCGCACTGGGTGTTCGAGCAGAAGCGCAAGGCCTTCAAGGCCTGGAACCGCAACGCCTACAAGGCGGTCAAGTACGGCCTGATCGTGCTGGTGGTGGTGGCGTTCATCGCGCTCTGACATCCAGGGCGCGAAGAAAAAAGCCGGCGCGGTCGCCGGCTTTTTTTCATTTGCGCGCCCCCGATCGGGCATCTCAGGCCGCCGGCTCCTGCTCCGGCAGCGTCAGCACGCCGGTCCGGTAGTCGTAGCCGTAGATCTCGCCATAGCGCCCCCACTCCACCGCGATCTTCAGCACGCGCTCGGCCTCGTCGGGCTTGAGGAATTCCTCCAGCGAATCCAGGAAGTTCTTTTCCGGCAGCTGGCCGGTCGGTTCCTGCTCCAGGCTGTGGCGGATATGCGCGGCCAGCGGCACGTGCGCCAGCAGCTGGCGGCCGAAGATGAGCTGCTTCTGGCCCTGGTCGGCCAGCACGTAGCGCTGCCCCAGCGGCGTCAGGAAGATGTCGCCCCGGTCGATCTGGGCCAGGCCGAACAGGCCCAGCGCCTCGCAGGCCGGCAGCAGGTCGTCGTCCGAGATCTCGGCTTCCTCGGCCAGCTTGGGCAGGTCGGCGCGGCCGTTGAACGGCGCCTCGGCCAGCACGTCCAGCACGCCCTCCATGCGTTCGACCTCGGTCTGCGGAAAGCGGTAGCCCAGGCCCTGCTGGCGCGGCGTGGGCGCGCCATGCGCCGGACGCGAGGTCATCAGCGCATAGACCTCGTCGATCAGCGCCCGCACCTCGGCCGAATCCGGGTTGCGCGGCCGGGGCAGCCCGATCTGCACCTGGCTGCGGATGCGGCCCGGATCGCTGGCGAACACGATGATACGGTCGGCCATCATGACCGCTTCCTCGATATTGTGCGAGACGATCAGGATGCCCTTGGTCGAGATGCGGCTTTCGTCCCAGAGTTCCAGCATATCGTCGCGCAGCGTCTCGCCGGTCAGCACGTCCAGCGCCGAGAAGGCCTCGTCCATCAGCAGCACGTCCGGGTTCATCACCAGCGCCCGGGCGATGCCCACGCGCTGGCGCATGCCGCCGGACAGCTCGCGCGGCAGCGCCCCGCCAAAGCCACCCAGGCCGATCAGGTCCAGCACCTCGTCGGCGCGGCGGGCGCGCTCGGCCGGCGCCACGCCCTGCGCCTCCAGTCCCAGCTCCACGTTCTGCTGGGCCGTCAGCCACGGAAACAGCGCGAAGGACTGGAACACCATGGAGATGCCCGCCGCCGGGCCGTACACCGGCTGGCCCCGGTACATGACGGTGCCCTGGTCGGCATTGACCAGGCCCGCCATGATGCGCAGCAGCGTGGACTTGCCCGAGCCGGACTTGCCCAGCAGGGCCACGATCTCGCCTTCATGCAGGATGAAATCCACATGCTCCAGCACATGCCGCGCCGTGCCGTCGGCGGCGCGGAAGGACTTGCCCACATCATGCAGTTCGATCAGGGTATTGGCGTTCATGAGGTTTCCTAGCGGCCCTGGTCCTGGGCCAACAGATAGAGCTTGCGCCAGAAGAACCGGTTCAGCAGCATGACGAACACGCACATCACGCCGATGCCCAGCGCGATGCGGTGGAAGTCGCCCTGCTCGGTCATCTGCTTGATGTAGCTGCCCAGGCCGGTGGCCATCAGCGAAGTGTCGCCCCAGCTGACGTACTCAGACACGATGCTGGCGTTCCACGAGCCGCCGCTGGCGGTGATGGCGCCGGTGATGAAGCTGGGGAACACGGCCGGCAGATAGACCCGGCGCCACAGCAGCCAGCCCTTCAGCCCGAGGTTCGCCGAGGCCAGTCGCAGTTCGTTGGGAATGGTGGACGCGCCCGCCACCACGTTGAACAGGATGTACCACTGGGTGCCGAACACCATCAGCGGGCTCAGCCAGATGTCCGGATTCAGCTTCCAGGCCACCATCACGAAGACCACCAGCGGGAACAGCAGGTTGACCGGGAAGGCGGCCAGGAACTGCGCCACGGCCTGGACTTTCTGCGAATACTTCGGCCGCAGCCCGATCCAGACCGCCACCGGCACCCAGAACAGCGAGGCCAGCCCGATCAGCAGCAGCACGCGCGCGAGCGTGATGCCGCCCAGGCCCACCACGTGCAGCACCTCGCTCCAGCCCACGTCCTCGTGCACGAAGACCACCAGCTTGTAGGTCGCCAGCAGCGCGCCGGCGGCCAGCAGCGAATCCCAGACGCGCGACCAGCGCGGATCGGGCGCCTTGGCGCGGGCGCGGATCGAGGTGCCGTCATACGGCACGCTGAACCAGCCCAGCGCCCGGCGCATGCACGCCCAGAAGCGGTTCGACAGCGCCATCATCCAGCGGCTGCGGCGGGTCCAGTCCAGCAGCCAGGACTGCTGCGCGGCGTCGCCCTGCGATTCCTCGAAGCGGAACTTGTCGGCCCAGGCCAGCAGCGGGCGGAAGAACAGTTGGTCGTACAGCAGGATGCCGGCCATCATGGCCAGGATGGCCCAGGCGATGGCGGCGCCGTTCTCCGATTCGATGGCCACCGCGATGTAGGAACCGATGCCGGGCAGCTTGATGTCCTGGCCCGCCACCGAAATGGCCTCGGCCGCCACCAGGAAGAACCAGCCGCCCGACATGGACATCATCATGTTCCACAGCAGGCCCGGCGTGGCATAGGGCAGCTCAAGCCGCCAGAAACGCTGCCAGCCCGACAGCCGGAACACGCGCGCCGCCTCGTGCAGCTCGGGCGGCACCGTGCGCATGGACTGGTACAGGCTGAACGCCATGTTCCAGGCCTGCGAGGTGAAGATGGCGAAGATGGCGGCGCATTCCACGCCCAGCAGGTTGCCGGGGAACAGCGCGATGAAGGGCGCGATGGCGATGGCCTGGAAACCCAGGATGGGCACCGATTGCAGGATGTCCAGCATCGGGACCATGGCCTTTTCCGCCGTCCGGTACTTGGCCGCGATGGCGGCGAAGACGAAGCTGAACAGCAGCGAGAACGCCAGCGCCGTGAACATGCGCAGGATGGTGCGCAGCAGGTAATACGGCAGATAGACCGGATCCAGCGAGATCGGCAGTTCCTCGCCCACGGCGAAGGGCCGGCTCATCTGCGAGGCGCCGTAGGCCATCAGCGCCAGGATCGCCAGCACCAGCGGCAGCAGGCCCCAGTCCCATCGATTGGGCGCCGAGCGGGACAGGGATGACGGGCGGGTCCGGTTGCTGAACAGCTCGAACATGGCGGCAAGGCTCCAAGGCGGAGGGAGTCGAAAAGCCCGAGCATTCAAGCATAACCAGATGACGCATTTCTGAACGTCGGCACTTGAAATCCCTGGCTATTTCACCCTGCTTTCAAGCCACTTTCAACCCACTTGCGCACGACCCAAAAAACGAGACCTCGCGGAGCCCACAACCCTTCTGGGCGCTCCACTTCCACCATGCCCGCCCCCCAGGTTGTCACGCAGCCACAGCACTCACGCCCCGCAAGCAAAAGCCGCTCCCCATCGGGATGCCACGGAGCCGGCTTTGCCGGTCCGTCGGCATGCCCCCCTGGGGGGGAAGCGCGTCAGCGCTTCGGGGGGGCTATCTAGCTATGGATTCCCAGCTCTTCATCAAGCGCTTGACCGACACCGGCATCGGCGTGCGCAGCTCCTGGGCGAACAAGGCCACCCGCAGCTCTTCCAGCAGCCAGCGGAACTCGTCCAGGCGCGGATCCGGCGCGCCCTTCAGCGCCGAACGCGCGCGCTGGTACTGCGTCAGCAGCGGCGCCATCTCGGCCACCAGCTTGGCGTCACGGGCCGGGTCGGCGCGCAGCTTGTCGATGCGCGCCACCGCCGCCTTCAGATAGCGCGGATAGTGCGACAGCTGGGCATAGGGCGTGTCGCGGATGAACCACTTGGGCATCAGCGCGCCCAGCTGCTGCTGCAGGTCGGCATAGGCGGCCGCGTGCGGCTTGGCCTGGGGCAGCTTGCGTTGCAGCGCCGCGTATTCCGTCAGCACCGCGCCGGCCAGCCGCGCCACTTCCTGGGCCAGCAGGCCCAGCCGGCCCTTGCCGTCGGCGCGCCGGGCCTCGAACTGCTGCTGGTTGACCGGCCAGGGCTCGGCCAGGCAGGCCTGGCCCAGCGCGCAATCGATGATCTGGTCGCGCAATTCCTCCTGCGTGCCCAGCGTCATATAGAGCATGCTGATCTTGGTCAGGTCGGCCAGGTTCTTTTCCAGGAACTTGACCTGCTCGCGCAGCCCCAGCCGGAACAGCTTCAGCAGGCCGGCGCGATGATGCTTGCGCGCCTCGTCCGGATCGTCGAACACGTCCAGGTCGCAATGCGCGCCCTTGTCCACCAGCGCCGGATAGCCGATCACCGACTGCCCGCCGCGCTTGATCTCCATGATCTCGGGCAAGGGGCCGAAGGTCCAGCCGGTCAGGTTCTCGTGCGCCAGCGCCTGCGCCACCTCGGTGTCGCGCGCGGCCAGCTGCTGGAACGTGGCCTGGGCCTGCTTGCCGAACTCGGCGCGCAGCTGCGCCAGGTTGCGGCCCGCGGCCAGCATGCGGCCATGCTCGTCGACCACGCGGAAGTTCATGAACAGGTGCGCCGGCAGCGTCTCCAGCTTGAAGTCGGCCTGGGCCGGACGCACCTGCACCTGGTCCCACATGTCCGCGATCACGGCGTCGACCAGCCCGCTCGGCGGCTCGGCCAGGCGCTCGAACCAGCGCTCGTAGAATCCCGCCGCGTAGTCGGGCAGCGGCACGCAATGGCGGCGCAGCTTCTGCGGCAGCGATTTGAGCAGCAGATGCACCTTTTCCTTCAGCATGCCCGGCACCAGCCATTCGCAGCGCGCCGGATCGAGCTGGTTCAGCGCGAACAGCGGCACCGACAGCGTCACGCCGTCGCGCGGCGAGCCGGGCTCGAAGTGGTAGTCCAGCGCCATGCTCACGCCCTGCCACTCGACCTTCTTGGGGAAGACCTCGGTGGTGACGCCGGCGGCCTCGTGGCGCATCAGCTCGTCGCGCGTCAGCATGAGCTTGGCGGCGGCGGCCTTGTCCAGCCCGGACACCCACTTTTCCAGCGTCGCGGTCTGCGAGATGTCGGCCGGCAGCTGGCGGTCATAGAAAGCGTAGATCAGCTCGTCGTCGACCAGGATGTCCGGCCGGCGGGTCTGATGCTCCAGCTTCTCGATGCCCGCGATCAGCTTGCGGTTGTGCGCCACGAAGGCCAGCCGCGTATCGATCTCGCCCGGCACCAGCGCCTGACGGATGAACAGCTCGCGCGCGTGACTGGGGTTGACCCGGCCGTAGTGGATGCGCCGGCCGGTATAGATGGTCAGGCCGTACAGCGTGGCGCGCTCGTTGGCGACCACCTGCCCGGCCTTCTTTTCCCAGCGCGGGTCCGACCAGTTCTTGCGCAGCAGGTGCTCGGCCACCCGTTCCAGCCAGGTCGGCTCGATGCGCGCCACGCAGCGCGCGTACAGCCGGGTGGTTTCCACCAGCTCGGCCGCGACCACCCAGCGCCCCGCTTTCTTCACCAGGCGCGAGCCGGGGTGGATATGGAAGCGGATCTCGCGCGCGCCCTGGTAGTGGCCGCCCTCGTCGCTCTTGAAGCCGATATTGCCCAGCAGGCCCGACAGCAGCGCCAGGTGCAGCTGCTCGAAAGTGGCCTCGGTCTGGTTGACGCGCCAGCCCTGCTCGCCCACCAGCGCCGACAGCTGGGTATGCACGTCGTGCCACTCGCGCAGCCGGATCGGCGACAGGAAATTCTGGCGCAGCAGCGCCACCAGCTTGCGCTGCGAGCCCTTGTGCTGCACCTGCTCGCCGTACCAGCGCCACAGTTTCAGGAAGGAAATGAACTCCGACTTGTCGTCGGCGAACTTGGCGTGAGCGGCCTCGGCCGCCTCGCGCTCCTGCATGGGACGGTCGCGCGGATCCTGCACCGACAGGGCCGAGGCGATGATCAGCATCTCGGCCAGGCACTGCTGGTCGCGCGCGGCCAGGATCATGCGGCCAATGCGCGGGTCCACCGGCAGCTTGGCCAGCTCCTGGCCGCTGCGGGTCAGCGTAAAGGACGCGCCCGAGGCAGCCTCGGCGCCATCGTCGGCGGCCGACTGCTCGATCGCGCCCAGCTCCTGCAGCAGGTGATAGCCGTCGGCCACCGCGCGTCCCGGCGGCGCCTCGACGAAGGGAAACTGTTCGATGTCGTCCAGCTTCAGCGCCTTCATCCGCAGGATCACCGAGGCCAGCGACGAGCGCAGCACTTCGGGATCGGTAAAGGGCGCGCGCGCGTTGAAATCCAGCTCGTCGTACAGGCGGATGCAGACGCCCGGCCCGACCCGGCCGCAACGGCCGGCGCGCTGATTGGCCGAGGCCCGGCTGACCGGCTCGATGCGCAGCTGCTCGACCTTGTTGCGCCAGGAATAGCGCTTGACCCGCGCCAGGCCGCTGTCGACCACGTAGCGGATGCCCGGCACGGTCAGCGAGGTCTCGGCCACGTTGGTGGCCAGCACCACGCGGCGCGCGTTGCCGCGCGGATGGAAGATCTGCTCCTGCTCGGCCTGCGACAGGCGCGCGTACAGCGGCAGCACCTCGGTGCCGACCGGGTGATGCTTGCGCAGCGCCTCGGCCGATTCGCGGATCTCGCGCTCGCCGGGCAGGAACACCAGCACGTCGCCCGGGCCGTGGCGCGCGCACTCATCGACCGCGTCGACGATGGCGTCGATCAGGTCGCGCTCCTCGTCGCCGGACATGCGTTCGCGGTCGCGCTCGCGGCCGGACCGCGCGGGCGCCGGCGCGTCCTCGTCCTCGGCCAGCTCCTGGCGCACCGGACGGTAGCGCAGCTCGACCGGGTACAGCCGGCCCGACACCTCGATCACCGGCGCCGGCTTGTCCTCGGCCGCGCCGAAATGGCGCGCGAAGCGTTCGGCGTCGATGGTGGCCGAGGTGATGATGACCTTCAGGTCCGGCCGCCTCGGCAGCAGCTGCTTCAGGTAGCCCAGCAGGAAATCGATGTTGAGGCTGCGCTCGTGCGCCTCGTCGATGATGATGGTGTCGTAGCGACGCAGCAGCGGGTCGCGCTGCGACTCGGCCAGCAGGATGCCGTCGGTCATCAGCTTGATGGCCGCGTTGGGGCCGGTGCGGTCATTGAAGCGCACCTGGTAGCCGACCACCTCGCCCATCGGCGTGTTCAGTTCCTCGGCGATGCGCTTGGCCACCGAGGTCGCGGCCAGGCGGCGCGGCTGGGTGTGGCCGATCATCTTGCGGCGGCCGCGTCCCAGTTCCAGGCAGATCTTGGGCAGCTGCGTGGTCTTGCCCGAGCCGGTCTCGCCGCTGACGATCACGACCTGATGGGCCGCGATGGCGCGCGCGATCTCCTGCCGCCGGGCGCTGACGGGCAGATCCTCGGGATAGGTGACGACGGGAATGGGCCGCTCGGGACGGTCCGCCGGCGCGGCGCGTTCGGCGCGTTCGGTGCGTTCGGTGCGTTCGGTGCGTTCTGTACGTTCGCCGCGCTCGGCGCGTTCGGCGCGCGGCGCGCGCGCGGGACGGGCGCCGCCGGACGCGGGCGCGTCGGGGCTGCCGGGGCCACGGGCCGCTTGCGGCGCGCGCGGACGGGATGATTCAGACATGTGGGATTTATCCGGTTAGCCGGGCATTATAAATTTCCACGGCGTCCCGCGCCCCGCCTGGGCCGCCGGCCGGCGCGCCCCGGCGAAACCCCGGCGGGGCGCGGGCGATTTTTCCGCTGCCCGCCGGCCCCGGCAGTCATATAATTTCGCCACGCCGCCCGCGCGGCAGGCCGCCCCCGATGCCGGGGCCCCCGCGCGGACGGAGCCATGGCGCGGCCAGGCGCCGCGCCCGTCCCATATATCAGGAACCTCACCACCCATCATGCCCGACCTGGAACCAGACACCGTCTCCGCCCTCGAAGCCCCCGAATTCGCGCCCGCCCAATTCGTCCGATGGTTCCGAGAGGTGGCGCCCTATGTGCATGCGTTCCGAGGCAAGACGTTCGTGGTGGCGTTCGGCGGCGAGCTGGTGCAGGCCGGCGCGCTGAACACGCTGGTGCAGGATCTGTCGCTGCTGTCCGCGCTGGGCATCCGCCTGGTGCTGGTGCACGGCTCGCGTCCGCAGGTCAATGAGCAGCTGCGCCTGAAGGGCTATACCCAGCAGTTCGATCGCGGCCTGTCGCCCACCGACGCCGCCGCGCTGGAATGCGCCAAGGAAGCCGCCGGCGAGATCCGCCTGGATATCGAGGCCGCGTTCAGCCAGGGCCTGCCCAACACGCCCATGTCGCACTCGCACATCCGGGTCATCTCGGGCAACTTCGTCACGGCCCGCCCCACCGGCGTGCTGGACGGCGTGGACTACAAGCACACCGGCCAGGTCCGCAAGATCGACGTGGACGCGCTGAAGTTCGCCATCGAGAAGGGTTCGTCGGTGGTGCTGCTGTCGCCGCTGGGTTTCTCGCCCACGGGCGACGCCTTCAACCTGGCGATGGAAGACCTGGCCACCAGCGTGGCCGTGGCGCTGCGCGCCGAGAAACTCATCTTCCTGTCCAGCTCGCACGGCGTGCTGAACGACGACGGCACGCCCGACACCGAGCTGGCGCGCGTGGACGCCGACGCGCTGCTGGCCGCCGGCACGCTGGACGAGGAAACCAGCTACTTCCTGCAATTCGCCTCGCTGGCGGTCAAGCGCGGCGTGGCCCGCTCGCACCTGCTGCCCTTCTCGCTGGACGGCAGCGTGCTGCTGGAGATCTTCACCCACGACGGCGTGGGCACCATGGTGGTCGAGGACACGCTGGACGACCTGCGCCCGGCCACCATCGACGACGTCGGCGCCATCCTGAGCCTGATCGAGCCGCTGGAAGCCGACGGCACGCTGGTGCCGCGCCCGCGCAGCGTGATCGAGCGCGACGTCGAGAACTTCACCGTGCTGGAGCACGACGGCGTGATCTACGGCTGCG
Organism: Achromobacter sp. 1011791174; assembly: GCF_059760925.1. Lineage (NCBI taxonomy): Bacteria > Pseudomonadati > Pseudomonadota > Betaproteobacteria > Burkholderiales > Alcaligenaceae > Achromobacter > Achromobacter sp. 1011791174. The sequence continues at coordinate 8,199 of NZ_JCBANH010000107.1, read as the reverse complement.
CCACGCTGCACAACTTCGCCGAGGAGCAGATGGCCGAGATGGCCTGCCTGATCGTGCATCCGGAATGGCAGGGCTCGGGCGAAGGCGAGATCCTGCTGCGCCACATGGAGTCGCGCGCCCGCGCGGCTGGCGCCAAGCGCCTGTTCGTGCTGACCACGCGCACCTCGCACTGGTTCATCAAGCGCGGCTTCGTGCAGGGCGGCATCGCCGACCTGCCGCGCGAAAAGCAGCACAACTACAACCGCTCGCGCAACAGCCTGGTCTTCATCAAGAAGTTGTGACCCCCGGGAAGCGCCATGCGCTTTCCCCTCCAGGGAGCGCCGCCGCGGACCGGCAAAGCCGGATCCGCGCGGCCTCGATCGCGACAACCTTGCGATGCGGAGGGCATCTCGCATGACCGTTGCCGGCATGAACTAAAATGCGGCGTTATCGTCACTTTCCGGCAGCGAAATCATGGCCCGTACCGTCAACTGTTTGAAATTGAAGCGTGAAGCCGAGGGACTGGACTATCCGCCCTATCCCGGCGAGCTGGGCACGCGCATCTGGCAAAGCATCTCGAAGGAAGCCTGGGAAGAGTGGAAGCAGGTGCAGACGCGCCTGGTCAATGAAAACCGCCTGAACCTGGCCGACTCGCGCGCCCGCAAGTACCTGCAGCAGCAGATGGAACGTTTCCTGTTCGAAGACGGCAGCGTCGAAGCCCAGGGCTACGTGCCGCCCTCGGCCTGAGGCCGCGCGCCAGGCATGTCGAAAGGCCCGGATCCGGCATCGCGCCGGGTCCGGGCCTTTTCCATTGCGCGGCGTCACCCCCGCGCGTCGTTCAGTCCCAGTGCGTCAGCGTGATCCGGTAGCCATCCGCCGGATCGGCGGTCCTGGACACCGCCAGCACCACCAGCTCGCCCGAACCGGACAGGTACTCGGCGTGGCGCACCAGTTCCTCGCCGTCCGCGAGCGCGGCCGCCACCATGCCGGCGGCCTCGGCCGGACGCGGCTGAAAGCCACGGCTCTGCAAATAAGCGTCCATCGAGGCGCAGGCCTCATCGACGCTGCCAGGCGACACCGCGTAAGACACCTCGGAACGCGGCGCCTTGTCGCCATCGCCAACCGAGCCGAAGTAGTCCGGCGCGCCGGCCGCGTTCGCCACGGGCGCATGGCGCACCAGCGAGGACATGCCCACGTAGTAGGCCAGCGTGCCGGGCTTGGGCGCGTAGTCCTCCTGGGAAAACAGCCACGCATAGGCGGCGGCCCAGATCGCCAGCGCCACGGCGGCGAGCGTCACGACAGACCAGGCAAGCACTTTGATTCGCATCGCGGGCGGACGGCCCCATCCGGGGCCGCGATAGTGGGTACGCGGGGCCCCATCCTATAGAAATCGCGCGCCGCCGTCCCGGAAAAGGGTAACGACTTGCAAACATCTGACCGGCGTCAGTCGCGACGCGCGCGCCGCATCGTGGCGCGATGCGCCGATGGCCTTAAGATTCGCCTGTCGCAGGCCGTATTAATGCCGTCATGAAAGTCGAACCGCGTTCTCCCCATTTCCAGGACCTCCCGGACGCCATCAAGCGCGCGCTGGCGATCGAGCCCGATCGCCGCAGCGGCACGATCCGGGACGTGGACCACGTCGTCATCCTGATGCAGGAGAACCGCTCCTTCGATCACTACTTCGGCACGCTGCCAGGCGTGCGCGGCTTCGCCGATCCGCATCCCGCGCCCACGCCCGGCGGCGACGTGCTGACGCAGGCCGGCGACGGCATCCGCACCGGTCCCTATGCCTTGCAGCCCGAGCATCGCAGCGACACGCCGGTGGGCTACATCACGCCGCACACCTGGGACGACGCCCAGCGCGCCTGGAACGACGGCCGCATGGACCAGTGGCTGCCCGCCAAGGGCCGTCTCGGCATGGGCGCCTACGGCCCCGCCGAGCTGCCGTTCCAGACCGCGCTGGCCGACGCCTTCACGCTGTGCGAGGCCTATCACTGCTCGATGCAGGCCGGCACCAATCCCAACCGGCTGTTCCTGTGGACCGGCGCCAACGATCCGCGCGGCGAGGCCGGCGGCCCGGCCCTGGTCAACACCCATGACCGCCTCGGCCCCGCCGCCGAGGGCTATGCCTGGACCACCTATCCCGAACGGCTGCAGCAGGCCGGCGTGGACTGGCGCATCTACCAGGACATGGCCGATAACTTCAACGACAATCCCCTGGCCGGCTTTCGCCAATACCGCGCGGCGCATGCCGCCGGCGGTGACGCGCCGCTGCGCGAGCGCGCCCTGTCGACCCGCACGCTGCAAGACCTGGCACGCGACGTCGCCGCCGGCAGCCTGCCCCAGGTCTCGTGGATCATCGCGCCCGCCGCCGACTCCGAGCATCCCGAAGTCTCGTCGCCGCGCGCCGGCGGCGCCTACACGGAACGGGTGCTGGACATCCTCACGCGCAATCCGGCGGTCTGGAGCCGCTGCGTCTTCTTCGTCACCTACGACGAGAACGACTGCTTCTACGACCACGTGCCGCCGCCGGCCCCGCCCGCGCGCAACGACGGCGCGCAATCGGGCGGCCTGTCCACCGTGGAGCTGGACGGCGAATACCACGACGCGCGCACCGGCCCCAGCGCCGGCACGCCCGACGACCCCGCCGCCCTGCACGGCCGCGCCTTCGGCATGGGGCCGCGCGTGCCCATGCTGGTGGTGTCGCCCTGGAGCCGGGGCGGCTGGGTCAACGCGCAGGTGTTCGACCACACCTCGGTGATCCGTTTCCTGGAAGCCCGCCATGGCGTCATGGAACCCAATATCAGCGCCTGGCGCCGCGCCGTCGCCGGCGACCTGACCTCGGCGCTGGACTTCAGCGGCGAGCGCGACCACGCGGGCGAGCCGCCCGGCGGCCACGCCATCTCGACGCGCCGCAACTGCGCCCTGCCCTATGCGCTGGAAGCCGTGGGCCGCATGACGGCCGATGGCGAAAGCTACCGCCTGACCTTCCGCAATCCGGGCAGCGCGGGGGCCGTGCTGCATGTGTACGATCGCCTGGACCTGAGCACGCCGCCCCGGCGCTACACGCTGGGCGCGGGATCGCGGCTGGACGATGGCTGGCGACTGTCGGCTCGCGGCGACTACGGACTGTGGCTGCTGGGCCCGGACGGATTCCACCGCGAATTTCGCGGCGGCGCCCGGGACGGCGGCCTGCTCGAGGCGCAGCTGGTGCCGGTCAGCGCCGGCCTGCGCCTGCGGCTGATCAACCATGGCGAGGCGCACCAGCCCATGAAAGTGGAATCGCGCATCGGCGACGGCTGGCGCGCGGTGGCGCACGTGCAGGCCGGCGGCGCGATCGAGCTCAAGTACGCCGGCTGCGAAGGCTGGTACGACCTGGAGATCACCGTGCCGGACATGCCGGCCTTCGGACGCCGGCTGGCGGGTCGCATCGCGTCCGGCAAGCCCGGCGTGCCGGATCCGAGGCTGCGACGCGGCTGGACGCTGGCGCCGTGGACGCCGACGCCGGCATGAATCAGCCCGGGCCGCAGGCCGGCTGACCGGGCACGGCGACGCGCGCGCCGCGCAGCAGCCTCGGCGTGCCCGGGTAGACGTTGAAGGCGTCGATCTCGCGCCCATCCACCTGTGCGCGCTCGATCCGATGACGCACCGTGCCCGTGGCCGTGATCCGCGCGCCCTCGGCCACGCATTCGACCTGGATGGCGGATTCCCGGTCCTCCGGCACCTGGCGCACCAGCGCGCTGTAGGCGATGTTGACCACCACCATGCCGGCCATCTGCTGACGGCCGGTTTCCATCTTTCCAACCTCGGGCTTGACCACCAGCCTGTACACCTGCTCCACCTTCACGCCGTCCAACGGCTTGAGCGCGATGCGCTTGCTCTGGCCTGGCGACAGACTCATCTGGAACGGCGCCGCGTACAGGGTCGGCGCCGTCGTCTGGCCAATGGGCTCCAGCTTTTCATCGCGCAGCGGCACGCCCGGATTGAGCAGCCTGGACAGCGAGACCGACACGTACTCCGGACGGTCGCCCTGATTCGATACCGTGACCTGCACGGCCTCGTCGCGCACCTCGATCTCCTTGGGATAGACATCGATCAGCGCCGAGGCCGGCGCGCTGCACAGCAAGGCCAGGAGGGCGCTTGGCAATAAGGCGATTGCTTTCATGGGAGTTGGCATATTGTGAATGCCGCCGCCAGCGGCTGGTCCTCAGGGTTTGATGGCGACAGCCTCGAACGTCATCGACAAGACGCCCTGATACGTGCCCACGACATCCCGGAAATCGCCTTCGGGAGGCAAGGCGGCAACCTTGAGCGCGTACATGCCGACGGAATTCGTCCCCGCGACAGCAGGCGCCGGGTTCTCGAATTCGGCATTCTGCGCCACCTGCAGGGGCTTGAGCGCGCCGCCTTCGGGCCCCATCGTCACCGTGGGCTGGCGAAACACCTGCTTCTTGGCGTTCTGCAGCACCAGCGGCGCGTCCAGGCGCACCTGGAACTTGTTCGGCAAGGACGTCACGCGCAGGCGCAGCGCCACTTCATAGGGCGTGTTCCAGCCACCCAGCTGTTGCATTTCCAGGTTGTCCTGCCAGCCGCCCAGCTCGTTGGTCACCTCGATGAATTCCAGCGGCCTGACGTAGGCCTTGATGGTGCTGGAGGTCTTGCCCGTGACGGTGATATCGGCCAAGGCCAGCGCCGGCATCATGATGGGCAGCGCCCACAGGCAGGCCAGAATGAGAGGCTTGATCGCCACAACGCGCCAATAGGACGGGCGCGGCACGTCAGGAGAATGCGCGCACGCGCCGGATTCCGGCCGAGAAAAAAGCGGGGTCTTCATGAATACTCTCATATGTACTCCCATATATGTACTCCCATATCAAAGCGACGAATGCCGCGCCTAGGGCTGGGTGACGATGGTGAACGTAAGCACATCGCTGAAATCCGTACTCTTGAGCGTTGCGTCAGCCCAGGCCTTGAACGTGGGCGTCAGGCATGTCCTGCCACTCTTGCTCAGCGTCAACGGCAATCCATTGATACTGGGCAACGCCACCGGCGCGCCGCCCCCCGCCAAGCTCAACGTATAGGGAATTGTCTCGTTGCCATTTTCCGCGCTGGCAAGCAAGAACTTGCTCTCGGCAACGCCATTGCGATTGCTCGCGCTGATCAAATACTTGTCGAATTCAATGAACTTCGGATCGTAAGCAAAGCACAGCCGCTGCTCATCGGTGACAAACGTGCGCGTCGTTTCCTTACCCCGGGCCAACTCCCCCAGGTCCCAATCCGGCGCGCTAACCGTGATTTCCGTCGTGACCGGCGACGGCGGCGTCGCCTCGCCCGCCTTGATGAGTCGGCACCCCCCTAGCTTGGGAGCCATGTAGAGCGCCCCCTTTTGCACATAAAACCGATCGAGGTTGGACTCGTTCGACACGTGAAAGCCGACGGCCGGCCACTTGTTTAGCTCGCTGGCAGCGAACTCTGCGCTGATAGTGGCAGTGAATCTCCCAGCATTGGACCAGTGTGCGACGCCCACATTCGACCGATAGTAGGTGTGGTTGGAATTGAACTCAGTAAGGCTGTTGGTTGGGTTCATGCCATTCATCGTTACTATCACCGTCCCGTCCGAGCGCTTTCTATTGCCTTTTTCATCGAAAAAGAATACTGCCAAGCCCCTCGACATAAAGTAAAGTGAGTTGCCAATATTTCCAGACGCGGCCTGGAACCTGACGGTAAAGGAAGCCGCTATCCTGTCGCCAGATTGCACAAGGCTGCAATTTTCATAGGTACCGTCGATGACCTCGGCATAGGAGGCTGCCCAAGCCACCCGGCCCGTGCATAGCCACAACACGGCCAACAAGCCCAGCATCGAACAGCGCAGGATGACTTTGCGGATTGATTTCACAGGCATTCCCCTCGATGAATGCATGGCGGCGGCATGCCGCAATAGGCATGGCAGCCCTCAAGCAAGGGTAAGGCCCGCTGCGCCATAGCCATTGCCGGACACGCGCCCAGCCCAGGCACGGCCAGAAAAACCGCCATTGGAGGACGCCAGATGGCGCCGCGAGATAAGTTCATTTTCCTTTCTACCTCGCCATTCCCGGGCTCGCCGGGTTCTTTATCGTGATATGCGCGCGCTGCTCCAGCGCCAGGCCCACGGGCACCGCCAGACCGCGAGCCGCGTGCGCCCTCGAACGCCTAGGGTTGGGTCGTGATGGTGAAAGTAAGCACGTCGCCGAAGTCGCCGCCCTTGACGTCGGCGCCGGCCCATGCCTTGAACGTGGGCGTCAGGCAAGTCTGCCCGCTCTTTCCCAACGTCAACGGAAGGCCATTGATGCTGGGCAACGGCACCGGGGCGCCGCCGCCTGCCAGGCTCAGCGTATAGGGAACCTTCTGGTTGCCATCATCCGCATTGGCCAGCAGGAACTTGCCTTCGGCCACGCCGTTGCGGTTGCTTGCGCTGATCAGGTACTTGTCGTATTCGATGTACTTCGCGTTGTAGCGAAAGCAGAGCCGCTGCGCGTCGGTGGTGAAAGTCCGCATCGTTTCCTTGCCCCGCTCCAGTTCACCAAGGTCCCAATCGGGTGCCGTGACGGTGATTTCGGTGTTCACGGGCGAAGGCGGCGGATTGGATGGATTGACTACCTGGCATGTCTTCATGCCGGGAGAAACGTATAGCAAGCCGGCGCTATCCAGCACGATCGTGCTGGCCGAGTCATTCGCCACGTTGGCCATCCGCACGCCAAAAGCAGGCCATTTGGCCAGATCCGTCAACGTCACCTTCACCTCCAGCTGAGCAGTGAAGGCCGACCGATTCGACCAATATTTAAACTGGGAAGAGGTACCGCCATAGTCCAACCCGAATTCACTGAACGCCTTATACATGTTTGTGCCCTCGCCATTGAGCGCCACTGCCCAGAACTCCGCCGGGCGCCGCAACTTTCCCTGCTCATCGTAGGTGTACAGGGCCAAGCCCCTGGAAATGAATTCGTTCCCGGGAATATGCCCGCTGGCTGCTTTGAATTTGACCGTTGTCGTGACAGATGCAAACTTGCCATCCTCCTTGATGTTGCAGCCGGTATAGCTGCCCTCCATCAGATCGGAGTACTGAATGGTCTGCGCCGTCGCTGATTGACCCGCGCCCAGCGTCCACATCAGCAGTATTGCCAGCGGGACCGTCCTGAGACAGCCAGCAACAGCAGGCAGACTTCGACAAGCACGCGCCATCAGCACGCGACAAGACAACAAGCACTTCACAAAACATCCTTTATCAAGAATTAGGGTGAGGACCCGCGAGCGAACCATCGCCACGCAGCCCTATCGAACGCCGCCTAGGATTGGGTCGTGATGGTGAACGTAAGCGCATCACTGAAATCGCCGCCCTTGATCTTGGCATCGGCCCATGCCTTGAATGTGGGCGTCAGGCACGTCCGCCCGCTCTTGCCCAACGTCAACGGCAGTCCATTGATACTGGGCAACGCCATCGGCGCGCCGCCCCCAGTGAAACTCAGCGTATACGGAACCGTCTCGCTGCCATCCGCCGCACTCACCAGAAGGAACTTGTTATCGGCCACGCCATTGCGGTTGCTTACGCTGATCAGGTACTTGTCGTATTCGATGTACTTGGCGTCATAGGCAAAGCACAGCCGCTGCGCGTCGGTGGAGAAGGTCCGCGTCGTTTCCTTGCCCCGCTCCAATTCGCCCAGGTCCCAGTCCGGCGCCGTCACCTTGATCTCGGTGGTGACCGGCGATGGCGGCGGCTTGGCCGGATCGATGGTTCGGCAGCCCGACATGTTCGGGCCGATGTACAGCGCGCCGGTTCTTGCGAGCACGGGATCCCAACTACCCGGTGCCATATTCGCCGCCTGCACCGAGACGGCCGGCCAGTAGTTCGACGTGCCCATGTATAGATCGGCAATGACCTTGGCGGTGAATGCCCTTGCATTCATCCAGTGCGCTCTCGGGTAGGCTGCAGCCGCATACGCCAACGTGAAGTCGTCGGCTACGGCCATGTTGCTGCGTTCAGTGCCATTGATCGACACGATAGCAGCCGCCGGCAACATCGGCTTCGCCGCCGAATCGTATGAATAAATGACTATCCCCCGGGACAAGAACGTCCTGCCAGCCATATTCCCGGATGCGTCCTTGAAATCAACGGTGAAGCTGACGGTAAGCCGATCGCCGCTCCAGATTATGCGGCAGTCGCGGTAGCTGCCGTCGATAACGTCG
>NZ_JCBANH010000106.1:0-22259 GCF_059760925.1 Achromobacter sp. 1011791174 | reverse complement strand
CTGCATGGCGGGGTGGCCGAGGGGCGCGGCGGGTTGCTGTTTATTACTGTATAAATATACAGCATATGGCGCCGGTCAGACGTAACCTGATGCGATTGAATCTGGATGGCCGATTGCCTATGATCCCTAGGAATCCGACGAGTAACAGACCATGCGACCATCCCTAGTGCTCGATTTGAAGCGAAGCGCGGTACGCGAGGCGGCAAGCCGCTACCGCACCGAGAACGTGCGCGTCTTCGGCTCGGCGTTGTACGGCACCGACCAGGAAGGCAGCGATCTGGATTTACTGGTCGACGCGTTGCCCGGCGCCACGCTGTTTGACCTGGGCGGCCTGCAGGATGAGCTGGAGATGTTGCTCGGCATCCACGTCGATCTGCTGACACCGGCGGATTTGCCTGTGGCATTCCGCGAACAGGTGCTTGCGGAAGCGCGGCCGGTATGAGCGTGAATCGCCTGTCCGACTACCTGGACCATATCCGCCAGGCTGCGGTCGACGCCCGTAGTTTCGTACAGGGAATGACCAAGAGCGATTTCCTTGCGGACAGACGCACCCAGCAAGCCGTCATCATGAGCCTGGTCATCATTGGCGAGGCGGCCACGAAAATCATGGACCGTCACGCCGATTTCGTCCTGGCCCAGCCGGATGTGCCTTGGCGCAGCATGCGTGGGATGCGCAACCGTATCGCGCACGGTTATTTCGATATCAATCTGGATGTAGTCTGGGAAACCGTGCGGACGGCGTTGCCGGCGCTGCTGGCAGACTTGCCGGGACCGGACGAACTTTCCTGACGCGTCTCTATTTACTGACGCGCCTCTATCCGACCCTCCTGAGCTGCTCGATCGCCGCCGGATTCTCCAGCGTGGAAATGTCCTGCGTGATCGGATCGCCGTTGGCGATCGCGCGCAGCAGGCGGCGCATGATCTTGCCGGAGCGCGTCTTGGGCAGGCTGCCGGCGTAGCGGATCTCCCTGGGCTTGGCGATGGGGCCGATCTCGCGCGCGATCCAGGCGCGCAGCTCGGCGGAGATCCGCGCGGCGGCCGCGTCGTCGGGCGGGCCGCCCTTGGGCACGACGAAGGCGACGATGGCCTCGCCGGTCAGCGCGTCGTGGCGGCCGACCACGGCGGCCTCGGCCACTTCCGGGTGCGCGACCAGCGCCGACTCGACCGCCATGGTGCCCAGGCGGTGCCCGGATACGTTCAGCACGTCGTCGATCCGGCCCGTGATCGTGTAGTAGCCGGTGGCCGGGTCGCGCAGGGCGCCGTCGCCGGCCAGGTAGGTCTTGCCGCCCAGCTCGGCCGGGAAATAAGTCTGCAGGAAACGCGCGTCGTCGCCCCAGAGGGTGCGCAGCATGGCGGGCCAGGGGCGCGTGAACACCAGCGAGCCGCCTTGCCCGTCCGGCGTTTCGCGGCCGGTCTCGTCGACGATGCGCGCGCCGATGCCGGGCAGGGGCAGCGTGCAGGATCCGGGCGCGAGCGGGGTGGCGCCGGGCAGCGGAGCGATCAACGGGCCGCCGGTCTCGGTCTGCCACCAGGTGTCGACGACCGCGCAGCGGCCCTTGCCGACTTCCTCGTGATACCAGCGCCAGACCGTCGGGTTGATGGGCTCGCCGGCCGTGCCGAGCACGCGCAAGGTGTTCAGCCCGTAGTGCCGGGGATGCGCGTGCGGATGTTCGTGCGCGCCCTTGATCAGCGCGCGGATCGCGGTCGGCGCGGTGTAGAAGATGGACACCCGGTGCCGGTCGATCATGCGCCAGAAGCGGCCCGGATCGGGGTGCGTGGGCAGGCCTTCATAGACGAGCTGGGTCGTGCCGCAGAGCAGCGGGGCGTAGGCGACGTAGGTGTGGCCGGTGATCCAGCCGATGTCGGCGGTGCACCAGAATACGTCGTCGGGTTTCAGGTCGAAGGTCCAGCGCAAGGTCTGCGCGGCCCACAGCAGATAGCCGGCCGTGGCGTGCTGCACGCCCTTGGGCTTGCCGGTGGAGCCGGAGGTGTAGAGCACGAACAGCGGATGCTCCGCGTCCACCCATTCGGGCTCGCAGTGTTCGGGCTGGGCGCCGGCGGCTTCGTGCAGCCAGGCGTCGCGCGCCGCGTCCCAGTCGATCCTGGCTCCGGTGCGGCGGTACACGAACACGCGGCGCACGCCGTCGCAGCCGCCCATGGCCAGCGCTTCGTCGGCGATGCGCTTGAGCGGCAGCGTCTTGCCGCCGCGCACCTGCTCGTCCGCGGTGATCAGCAGGCGGGCGCCGATGTCGACGATGCGTTCGTTCAGCGACTTGGCCGAGAAGCCGCCGAAGACCACCGAGTGGATCGCGCCGATCCGGTTGCAGGCCTGCATGGCGACGATGGCCTCGACCGACATGGGCAGGTAGATCGCCACCCGGTCGCCGCGCTGGATGCCGCAGGCCTTCATGGCGTTGGCCAGTTGGCAGACGCGCGCCAGCAGGGCGCGGTAGCTGATCGGTGTCACCGCGCCGTCGTCGGCTTCGAAGACAATGGCGGTGCGCTCGCCCAGCCCGCTGGCGACGTGCCGGTCCAGGCAATTGAAGGACGCATTGAGCCGGCCGTCGCCGAACCAGCGGTAAAAGGGCGCATGAGAATCGTCCAGCACCTGGGTGAACGGCTTGCGCCAAGCCAGCGTCTCGCGCGCCAGGCGCGCCCAGAATCCCGCGTTGTCCCGTTCGGCCTCGTCGACCAGCGCCCGGTAGGCGTCCATGCCGGCGACGTTGGCGGCGGCCGCGACACGGGGTGCTGGCGCGATCAGTTCCTGCGCGGCTCCGGCGGGCGAGGCCGGGGCTGGGGCTGCATCGGGGCCGCTGTCGCGGGCGGTGGCGTGCTTCATGTCCGATCTCCTGGTGTCTGCGTCCGGGCGTCTGGCCGCCCGGCGTCGTTGCGTGAGGGGTCAGCCGGCGGCCAGCAGTTGTTCGGCCGCGTCCAGCAGCAGGTCGCAATGCTCGGTCGAAAACGGCAGGGGCGGACGGATCTTCAGCACATTGCCGGCGGCGGCGCAGGTGCTGACCAGGATGCGGCGCTGGCGCAGGCCGTTCACCAGGCGCAGCGCCTCGCGCGTGTCGGGCGCGCCCGCCTGGTCGACGATCTCGACGCCCAGGTACAGGCCCGCGCCGCGCACGTCGCCAATGCGCGCGTCGGCGCGTTGCAGGCCTTTGAAGCCGTCCTTCAAATATTGGCCGACCTGGGCGGAACGCTCGATCAGCCGCTCGTCGCGGAGCACGTCCAGCACCGCCGAGGCGGCGGCGCAGCAGACCGTGTTGCCGCCGAAGGTGTTGAAGTAGCCCGAGCGCTCGGAGAACGAGGCCATCAGCTCGGGCCGCGCGACCACGGCCGCTATCGGCATGCCGTTGCCCATGGGCTTGCCCATCACCACCAGGTCGGGCGTGATGCCGTGGCGGCTGAAGCCCCACATGCCGGCGCCGGTGCGGCCGAAGCCTGGCTGCACCTCGTCGGCGATGTAGACGCCGCCATGGCGCCGCACGGTCTCGGCCGCCGCGCGCAGGAAGCCGGGCGGGTCGGCGTACAGCCCGTCGCTGGAAAAGATCGAATCGAAGATCGCGCCGGCGAAGCGGATGCCGTGCCGGCGCAGGTCGGCGATGGCCTGCTCGATGCCGGCGGCGAAGGCCTGGGATACGTCCTCGCCGCTTCGACCCTGCGGGGGCGCGGGCACCGTGCGCACATGGACGCCCAGCGGCACGCCGGGGCCGAAGGCGGGCGTGATCTCGGCCACGGCGGTGGAATGGCCGTGATAGGCGAAGCGCGTCACGATGAAGCCGGCGCCGCCCGTGTGATAGCGCGCCATGCGCAGGGCCAGGTCCACGCTTTCGGTGCCGCTGCTGGTGAAGAGCAGGTTGGACAGGGCCTCGGGAAAGGTCGCCAGCAGCCTTTCGGCATAGGCGTAGACCACCTCGGACAGGTAGCGCGTGTGCGTGTTCAACTGCGCGGCCTGGCGCGCCACGGCGTCGACGACGCGCGGATGGCAGTGTCCGACCGAGGGCACGTTGTTGTAGGCGTCCAGGTAGGCGCGGCCTTCATGGTCGTACAGCCAGACGCCCTCGGCGCGCGTGATGTGGACCGGATCTTCATAGAACAGCGGCACCGCGGCGCCGAAGATCCGCTGGCGGCGTTCGATCAGGCCTCGGATGGTCGGGTCGGCGACGGCCGCCGAGGCGGGGTCGTAGGTGTTCAGCGCGAGCATGCTGTCAGCGGACATGCCAGGTCTCCACAATAAGGGAAAGCAGCGGGGAAGAAGAGCGGGGGGTCACAGGTCGAGCGCCGGAGGCAGCCGCTGGAAGACGCGCGTCTTGGCCAGCAGGTAGGCGATGCCGGCGGCCAGCCAGACGGTGCCGAGGATCTGGGCCAGCGTGTCCATGTGCGCCCACACGTAGAGGATGATGGCCAGCCCGACGGCGGGCAGCAGCAGGTAGCGCAGGTGCTGCGCGCCGCGAGGCCGGAGGCGGCTGCCGTCGGCCAGCTCGCCGCCGCCGCGCACGTAGTACAGCCAGACGACCGAGATGTTGAGCGCGGCGAAGGCGAACATCGCGCCGTAGTTGACCAGATTGGACAGCGTTTCCATGTTGGCGAAGTTGCCGAGCGCGAACTCGATGGCGCAGATCAGCAGGATGCTCCAGTGTGGTGTGCGCCAGCGCCGGTTGACGCGGGCGAAGACCGCGCGCGGCAGCAGCTCGTCCCGGCCCATGCCGAACAGCAGGCGGGCTCCGGCGGCGGTGGCGACCACGTTGAACACGCCCAGCGCGGTAAGGTAGCCGACCGTGAAGAACACGCTGAAGGCTTCGCCGCCAGTGGCGCGCGACACCTGGAACAGTGTGGTGTTGAGCCAGGCCTCGTCGCCGATGTGCTGGCGCCAGTCGGGGATGGCCAGCATGGCCACGTAGCCGCAGGCGAACATCGTCAGCGTGCCGATGCCCACGCACCAGTAGATGGCGCGGGGAATGTCGCGCTTGGGCCGGCGGGTTTCCTCGGCCAGCGTGGTGATGGCGTCAAAGCCCAGGAAGCTGAAGATGGCCAGCGAGGTGGCGGCCGCCAGGCTGGAGACGCTGTCGAACTGGAACGGTTGCGTGCTCAGCAGCGTGCCCACGCCGGCGCCGTCCACGGCCACCGCGCGGCCCCACACCACGATGGAGGACCAGACCACCAGTTCGCCGAACACCAGCAGCCCCAGTCCGAGCCGGGACATGAGCTGCACGCCGAACAGGTTGACCATGCCGGTGCCGACGGAGAACACGCCCAGCAGCACCCAGTAGGGCACCCCAGGGAGATACTGCTGCGCAAAATAGGCGGAGCTGGACGCGGTAACGGTGGGGATGAGGATGTAGTCCAGCGTCAGCACCCAGCCGGACAGGAAGCCGAAGTACGGATTGCAGCCCCGGCCGACGTAGTTATAGACCGAGCCGGCCAGCGGGAAATTGCGCACCATCACCGCATAGCTGAAGGCGGTGAACAGCATGGCCACGCCGGCCAGCAGGTAGGGCAGGGCGACGGTGCCGCCGGACAGCTTGAGCAGGATGCCGAAGATGATCGCCGGCGCGATCGGCACCATGTAGTTCAGGCCGAACGCGGTGAGCTGCCAGACGTTCATGCTGCGGTCCAGCTCCTGCACATAACCGTACTTCGATACATCGTGCTCGGCGTCGGCGGACGCCGGATCCAGGGTGGGCGGCATGGGAGCTCCGTGCGGATGCGGAAAGGACGGCGCCAGGGGGCGTGAGCGGTTGCCGGACCTGGCAAGGGCGGCGGGCTACAGCGCCGCCACGCTTTCGGGCAGGGTCTGGCCGCCATCGATCACCAGCGTCTGCCCGGTGATGAAGCCGGCCTCGCGCGAGGCCAGGAACAGCGCCGCCCAGCCGATGTCGCGCACGCTGCCCAGGCGCCGCAGCGGCACCGAGCGCGTCATCTGTTCCAGGTAGTCCGGGCCCATCTCGTTCAGCCCCTCGGTGAGCACGTTGCCGGGCAGGACCGCGTTGATCGTGATGCCGTGGCGCGCCAGTTCCAGCGCGGCGGTGCGCATGAAGCCCAGCTGCGCCGCCTTGCTGGCCGCGTAGTGCGCCCAGCCCGGATAGCCGGTGACGGGGCCGGTGATCGACGAGGTCAGGATCACGCGGCCTGCCTCGGCCTGCTTCAGCCAGGGCAGACAGGCCTGCACGGTGTAGAGCGCGCCGCGCGCATTGGTGTTCAGCACCAGGTCCCAGGCCGGCCCGTCGATCTCTTCCAGCGACGCGCTGGGGAAGATGCCGGCGTTGGCGCAGACGATGTCGATGCCGCCATGGTCCCGCGCCACGGCGCGCGCGGCGGCGTCCATCGAGGTGCGGTCGCCGACGTCCGCGGCATAGCCACGCGCCTGGCCGCCGGCGGCGACCAGTGCGTCGGCGCAGGCCTGGGCCGCGTCGCGCGAGCGCGCCATCACGGCCACGCGGACGCCCTGTTCGGCCAGGACTTCGGCGATGCCCTTGCCGATGCCCCGGCTGGCGCCGGTCACCACGGCGACTTTTCCTTGGATGGAAGCAAACATGGCGGGCTCCTGGTTGGATGGAGCCCCATCTTGCGCCGGCGCCGCCGCGCGCGCTTGACCTGCCGGGACAGTTGCTTGATCGGGCGCGACGCCTAGGGTCTACCCTGAGCGGCCATGGCGATCGTCGCGGTCTCCGGGTTGACCCTGAGCCGCCTTGCCGTCCGCGGTCAAAGTTCTGCGCGCCACGGCCTAACGACCGGCGGCCGGCCCGGCTGAAGATGGGGCCACCACGCAGCCCAGCCCGGAGCCCCCCATGGCAGAACGCAACGACGCCGCCTACCGGCGATACATCGATCAGCTGTCCGACCTGGCGCGCAGCGCGCTGCCGTTATACGGCGTGGACACGCGCGCCGACATCGGCCTGCTCAGCCATTCCGAGAACACGGTGTTCCGGATCGAGGACCGGCACGCCGGATTCAAGGCCGCGATGCGGATTCACCGTCCGAATTACCAGACGCGCAACGCCATCCAGACCGAGCTGGACTGGATGCGCGCGCTGAACGAGGCCGGCATCGGCACGCCACAAGCCTTGCCCGCGCTGGACGGCACGGTGCTGCAGCGCGTCACGCGCGAGCCGGCGGGCACGCGTTATGTAGCGCTGTTCCGCTGGATCGACGGCGGTTTTCCCGATCCGGACAAGCTGGACGCCTCGCAGCGCCACCTGGGCTGGCTCAGCGCCCGCATGCACGCGCAGTCGCGCGCCTGGCGGCGTCCCGGCCATTTCGAGCGCATGGTCTGGGACCACGCCGGCACGGTAGGCCCGGCCGCGCATTGGGGACAGTGGGAACGCGCGCCGGGCCTGACGCCGGCACAGCGCGAGACCCTGCGCCTCACCGAGCGATTGCTGGGTCAACGGCTCGATGCCTTCGGCACGGGGCCGGAGCGCTTCGGCCTGATCCATGCCGACCTGCGCAGTGCCAATCTGCTGGTGGATGGCGAGCGCACCCATGTTATCGATTTCGATGATTGCGGCCTGGGCTGGTTTCTGCATGATATGGCTTCGACGCTCAGCTTCATCGAGCACCGCGCCGACCGGGACCGGCTGATGGATGCCTGGGCCGAGGGCTACTGCCAGGCCGGCAGCCTGTCCCAGGCGGAGCGGGATGAGTTTCCGACGTTCCTGATGCAGCGCCGCCTGCAATTGCTGGCCTGGATGGGCTCGCACAGCGAGACCGATCTGGCCCGCAGCCTGGGCGGCGCCTGGGTCGCGGCGACCGCGGAATTGGGGGCGGACTACATCCGGAAGATGGCTTGACGGCCCCTGCGTCCGGGGAGATGATCCGCCGGAATTGGAAGACCTCCAGCCTTACCGGAATCGAGGAATTGGAGCATGCGTGACACGTCCCCGCGCTTGCGCGCCACGCCCGCGGCGCGGTCGCAGGCGTCGAGCATCCTCTCGGCGGCCGCGACCGGTCTGGTGAGCTTCATCCTGCTCGAGGGCGGCGATCCGGACCGCGTGCTCGGGCTGGCCGGCGTGAGCGCCACGGCGCTGGGGCAGCCCGCCAGCAGCCTCGGACTCGACCTATATTGCCGGGTCATGGAGCAGGCGGCGGCCGATACCTGCAACGGCAACTTCGGCCTGCGCTACGGACAGCAGTACGAGCCGGGCCAACTGGGGCTGCTGGGCTATGTCGCGCTGGCCTCGCCGACGGTGGGTGCGGCCTTCGAGAACATCAGCGGATTGTTCCATCATCACCAGCAGCGTTCCATCCTGCGCGTGGTGCGCCAGCCTGAGCTGAGCCGCATCGAATATCAGATCCTGGATCGCAGCATCGCCGCGCGACGCCAGGACGCCGAGCTGTCGCTGGGCATGTTCTTCAACATCCTGCGCCACGCGCTGGGCAGCCGCTGGTCGCCCGAGGCCGTGCTGTTCGAGCATGCGCGTCCGGAGTCCTGGCCCGAGCACGAGCGCAGCTTCGGCGCGCCGGCGCTGTTCGCGCAGCCCTGCAACGCCATCGTGCTGCCGACGCGGCAGCTGGACGCGCCCATGCCCGGCGCCGACGCCCATCTGCTGGCGCTGCTGCGGCACAACCTGGCTCAGCTGGGGCTGGCGGGCATGCCGGGCGAATCGCTGGTCGAGCGCGCCGCCGCCGCCATCCGCCGCCAGCTGGCCGACGGCGAGCCTTCGCTCGACGATGTGGCGCGGGCGCTGAACATCCCGAACTGGACGCTGCAGCGGCGCCTGCGCAACCACGGCTGCACCTATCAGGAGCTGCTGCTGGAGGTGCGCCGCGAGCTGGCGCTCAACTATTTGAAGGATCGCGAGATCCAGATTTCCGAACTGGCTTTCCTGCTCGGTTATTCCGAGATCAGCGCGTTTTCCCGCGCCTTTCATCGCTGGCTGGGCATGTCGCCCAGCGAGTGGCGGCGCGGCTACCTGGAGGCGGGCGGAGAGGCATAGCAGCAGCGGGCATCAGGCGGCGGCCCGGACGCGCAGGTCCGGGCCGCCGCGCGCAGTCGCGGTTCCATAAAACCATACAGGGGAAGCATCATGGCTCACGTGCACAGCACGGTAGGCGTGGATTCGTCGCGCCAATTGCTGAAGTGGCAGCAGATCATGGGCGACGTGTACTACCGCGTCGATATCGTGGGCGACCGCAAGCACGGCATCCGCGGCAAGCTGGCCGAACAGGCGCTGGGCGGGGTCAGCCTGACGCGCTTCGACTCCGACCGGCAGCGCGTGCTGCGGACGCGGGCCCATATCGCCAGCGATGGCGAAGACAGCTACGTGCTGGTCTTTCCCGAGACCGGGCCGTTGTACTTCGAGCACCAGGGGCGCAACGGCTATGTGCAGGCCGGCGGCTACGTCATGGTGCGCAGCAGCGAATACTACGAGCTGTCCTGCGCCGACAATTTTCGCAACACCACCATCCGCATCCCGGCCCAGGCGCTGGAAAGCGAGTATCCGCGCGCCTGGACGCATTGCGCCCGGGCGCCGCGCGGCCCCGGCGAATTCGCCGGCGTGGTCCGTGGCTTCGCGCAGTCGGCGTGGCGGCTGAACGACGCGTCGCGCCAGCGGCTCGGGCCGGCGCTGGCCTCCGAGGTGGCGCGGCTGGTGGCGATCCTGCTGCGCGGCGAGGAGGAGGAAGGCGACGAGGCCGGCGCGGCGGAAGGCGGCCGGCGCGGGACGGACTGGCTGTACCGGGAGATCGTCAGCCGGATCCGGGGCTGCGACGCAGAGACGCCGCTGAATGCCGCGCAGGTGGCGCAGCAGCTGCGCATCTCGCCGGGGTACGTGCACCGCATCCTGGCGCGGCACGACACCAGTTTCGGCGAGCAACTGCGCGAGGCGCACTTGCAGCAGGCCTACGAGATGCTGGCCGACGCCCGCCTGAACCACCTGACGATCAAGGAAGTGATGTACCGCGCCGGATTCAGCAATTTCTCCCACTTCTGTTATGCGTTCAGGCAGCGCTTCGGCTGTACCGCCGGCGAATTGCGCCAGCGCGGGGCCGCGCCCGCCGTCTCCTGACACGCAGTGATGCCCGGCGGTCCGCCCGCCGCCGGACAAACAAACCGTGCACTCCCACGACATTCCCGCCGGGCGGGGGTTGATATCTTGGCCGCAAGCGATTTCAACCCAAGGGGAACACGATGACACCGCACTCCGATCCCGGGCTGGCCGAGGAATTCCGCGCCCGGCCCTGCGGCCCGCACAGCGAGCCGCTCAAGCGCCTGCTGGAACGCTTTCGCGGCGTGGCCGTGGCGCACAAGCATGTGCTGGTCGAACTGTCGCACTACGGCCCCTGGCAGGCCGCCCGGCTCGGCGCGACGCGCGACGATCCCGTCGAGCTCATCGCGGGCGCGGTCTTCGACCGCATCGAGGACGCCGAATGGTTCGTCTTCAAGGCCCGCTGGGAACAGCACTTCGGGCAGGCGTTGCAAGACTGACGGCGCGGGCAATGAGCGCAAGCATGGGAGACAGGCAATGAACAGCAGCATTACCGGCTATAGCGACAAGATCAGCGTGGCGGGCGGCGAGACGATCGCCTTCAAGGTGAGCGCGCGGCCCGCCCGGCCGTATGAGGCGCGGCTCGTGCGCATCATCCACGGCGACATGAATCCGGCGGGGCCCGGCTACAAGGAAGCGCACGTGCCCAGCAGCATCGAGGGGCGTCATGATGGACGGGAGCAGCGGATCCACTGCGGCTCCTGGGCCTGTGTCGACGGCAACCGTCACTTCGCGCGGCTGCGTTCGATGACGCTGCAGGCCATCGTCTGGCCGACGCGGCCGGGCGGTCGGGCGCAGACCATCATGAGTCTGTGGAATCCCGACGCCGGCCAGGGCGTGCGGCTGGATATCAATGCCCGGGGCGAGCTGGAGGCGGTGCTGGCGCAAGGCGGGCGGACCGAGACCGTGGCCAGCGGCAAGCCCATGCTGGCGCGCGAGTGGTATTCGGTGGCCCTGGCGATCGACGCGCAAGAGGGCGTGCTCACCTTGCATCAGGTGCCGCACCGCGTCTACGCCCGCGTCGACGACCGCGCCCGCGTGCAGCAGCGGCAGTCGGCGCCGGCGCTGGACGGGCAGACCCTGCTGGCCTTCGCCGCGACGCCCGCGCCGGCAGGCGGCCGCATCATCGGAACGGCGCTGATGAACGGCAAGATCGACCGTCCCCGGCTGAGCGCCCGCGCGCTGGACGAGGCAGAGATCCGCGCGCTGGAAGATCCGTCGTTCCAGGGCATGCGCACGGCCGGCGTGGTGGGGGTGTGGGATTTCTCGCGCCGGATGGAATCCGAGTCGATCGAGGACGTCAGCGGCAACCAGCTGCACGGCCGCACGCTCAACCTGCCGGTGCGCGCGATGAAGGGCGCCAACTGGACCGGCGAGGAAATGAACTGGCGCCACGCTCCCCGGCAGTACGGGGCGATGCACTTTCACGACGACAGCGTCCACGACGCCGGCTGGGAGACCGATTTCTCGCTGACCGTGCCGGCATCGCTGCGGTCCGGCCTGTACGCGGCCCATCTGCGCTGCGGGGACGACGAGGAGTTCATCCCCTTCGTGGTCCGCGCCACGCCGGGCCAGACCGGCAACCGCATCGCCTACCTGGTGCCCACCGCCAGCTACATGGCCTATGCCAACGAGCACATGCCCACCGACGCGCCGCTGGCGCAGCTGTTGACCGACCAGGTGGCGGTGCTGCGCAAGAACGACGTGTTCCTCAGCGAGCACCGCGAATACGGCAACTCCTGTTACGACGTGCACAGCGACGGCGCGGGCGTTTGCTACACCTCGCGGCTGCGGCCCATCCTGAACATGCGGCCGAAGTACCGCTCCTGGCTGGGCGGACGCGGTTCCGCGCTGTGGCAATTCAACGCCGACACGCATGTCACGGACTGGCTGGAGGCGCAGGGTTACGGCTACGACTGCCTGTCGGACGAAGACCTGCATTACCAGGGCGAGGCGGCGCTGGGCGATTACGACGTGCTGGTCACCAGCAGCCATTCCGAGTACTGGTCCAAGGAAATGTGGGACGCGGTGGACGCATTTCGCGGTCGGGGCGGGCGCATCATCTCGATGGGCGGCAACACCTGGTACTGGCGCGTGGCCTTCAATCCCTCGGTGCCGGGCGTGATGGAGGTGCGCCGCAACGAGGACGGCACCCGCGCCTGGGCGGCCGAACCAGGCGAGTACTACCACAGCTTCACCGGTGAGTACGGCGGACTCTGGCGGCGCCAGGGACGGCCGCCGCAGATGATCGCCGGCAACGGTTTCATCGCCCAGGGCTTCGATGATTCCTCGTACTACCTGCGCCAGGAAGGCAGCTTCGATCCGCGCGCCCGCTTCATCTTCGAGGGCATCGCGGACGACGAGCGCATCGGCGACTTCGGGCTGGTCGGCAACGGCGCGGCGGGGCTGGAGCTGGATCATGTCGATCGCCTGCTGGGCAGCCCGCCGAACACGCTGGTGCTGGCGTCCTCGACCGGCCATTCCGACATCTATCAGGTGGTGGCCGAGGAAATCCTCATCAACTACCCAGGCACCGGCGGCACCGTCAGTCCGCTGGTGAAGGCGGACCTGGTCTTCTACGAGACGGCGGCCGGCGGGGCGGTGTTCTCGACCGGGTCCATCGCCTGGGCCGGCAGCCTGTCGCACAACGGCTACGACAACAACGTGTCCCGGATCATGCGCAACGTCCTGAACCGCTTCCTGGACCCCGAGCCCTTCTAGCCCCGGGCCGTCCCTTCCATTTTCCTTTCCACCGCGCCGCCGGCGGGACCGTCCCGCGGGCGGCGCAGCCGGCGCGCCGGAGGCCGCAATGAAAGACCTGATCATCAAACTGCCGGCGCGGGCCAAGTCCGCCATCGTCGGCCTGTGGCTGGGAGGCTGCCTGCTGCTGGCGGTGTTCCCGCCGTTCTACCTGGCCGCGGGCGGCCAGCGCGCGCTGGTGCTGGGCATGCCGCTGGCGATCGCCTACTGGCTGATCGACGCCGTGCTGCTGGTGGCCGGCATCGCCTTGCTGATGCGCGTGGAGCGCCTGCGCGGCGAGTTCGGCGACGAGCTGGACAACGAACATTCCTGAGAGAACGCCATGAACGGATCCCCCCTGATCACCTTCGGCATGCTGTTCGGATTCATGGCGTTGATCGTCGTGATCCTCTATGCCACCAAGCGCAGCAGTGGCACCTTCACCGACTACGCGGTGGGCGGCCGGTCCTTTTCCGCCTGGTTCATCGCCATGTCGTACACCAACTCATGGTGGCCCGGCGCCACCTACACGGCCTTCTTCGGCCTGAGCGCCGGCGCGGGCGTGCTGGGCCTTTATGCGCTGGCCTACTCGCTGCTGGGCGTGACCGCCATGTACCTGATGGCGGAACGGGCCTGGGTCTGGGGCAAGCGCTTCGACCTGCGCACCCAGTGCGACATGCTGGGCATGCGCTTCGATTCGAAGGCGGTGCGCGTGATCGCCAGCCTGATCGGCATCATCTGCCTGTTTCCCTGGCTGGTCCTGGGCATCCAGGCCATGGCCGTGCTGTTCCATTTCGCCAGTTTCGGCACCTGGAGCGTGGGCGCCAGCCTGGTCGCGGGCGTGGCCCTGATCGGCGTGCGACAGATCTGGACGGTGCAGATGGGCATGCGCGGCCTGGTCATCACCGACCTGGTCCAGGGCATCGTGGCCTATGGCGGCAGCGCGCTGCTGTGCCTGGGCCTGCTCTGGTTCAGCCGCGAGGCGTCCTACGCGAATCTGGCGACGCTGCCGTCCGAGCTGCTGCGCCTGCCGGGGCAGGGCGGCCAGTACGGCATCTGGTACGTGTCCAGCCTGATCCTGACGGGCGTGATCGGCTCGCTGTGCTGGCCGACCAGCTACCAGCGCATCTACACCGCCAGCGGCGTGGGCGCGGTGAAGAAG
Source organism: Achromobacter sp. 1011791174 (assembly GCF_059760925.1). Classification (NCBI taxonomy): domain Bacteria; kingdom Pseudomonadati; phylum Pseudomonadota; class Betaproteobacteria; order Burkholderiales; family Alcaligenaceae; genus Achromobacter; species Achromobacter sp. 1011791174. Next base: position 8,369 of record NZ_JCBANH010000106.1, on the reverse strand, counting down.
GGCACGGTGCAGACCATGATCGTGGCCGGCGGCTTCTACGCGCTGCTGACGCTGGTGGCGCTGGCCGCCAGCGGCCTGGACGTGGTCAGCGCCAAGCCGCAGGACGGCTGGTTCACGCTGCTGTACCACGTGGGCGGCGAATGGATGCTGGGCCTGGCCATCGTCATCGTGCTGGCCGCCAGCATGGGCTGGGTGGACGGCTGCGTGCAGGTCTGCGGGGCGCAGATCGCCAATGACATCGTGCAGGTGGTGTCGCCGCGCACGGACCGGCAGATGACCATTATCGCCAAGGCCTCGATGGCGGTGTTCATGCTGGGGGCCTCGGTGGTGGCCTTCCTGACCTACGATTTCCCACGGCTGCAACTGCTGGCGCAGATGTCCTACCAAGGCATCGTGCAGCTGGCGGTGCCGCTGTTCCTGGGCATGTTCTGGCGCGGCGGCAACCGCATCGGCGCCTTGCTGTCGATGGGCTGCGGCTTCACGCTGGCGGCGGTGCTGACCGGGTTCTATCCCGACGACATGCCGGGGCTGGGCAGCCTGACCTCGGGCGTGCTGGCGCTGGGCGTCAACCTGCTGCTGTACCTGGGCTGCCATGTCTGCTTCGGCCAATCGGAGCAGGAACGCGAGCGGGTCCGGCGTCTGTTCGACGCGGGGCGCGCCAAGGCAGACGCGCCGGCGGGGCTGCCGCAGGCGCGTCCGGTCCGGGCCTGAACGGACGGGCCGCGTCCGCGTGGCCCCTGCGTGTGGAACGAACGCAGGGCGACGGGCGCGGCGGTCGGCCCCGGCTGGGCAGGCGCCCGAGCCTGCGTGCTAAGGTGGGCGCTTTTCCAGACCTGCCGCGCTCCCGTTCCACGATGCCCGATTTCTTCGGCAACCTCATCGACCAGATCCTGGGCTTTGCCCGCGCCCACGAGCAATGGCTGCCGGCCATCGGCTTCGCTTTCGCCTTCGTGAAGTCACTGCCGCTGGTGGCGCTGTTCGTGCCGGGCACGGCACTGCTGCTGTCGATCGGGGCCGTGCTGGGGTCGGGCGCGGGGCAGTTCGCGCCCGTCTGGCTGGCCATCGCGATCGGCGCCGCGCTGGGCGACTGGGTCGCTTATGCGCTGGGCGTGAAGGTCGGGCCGGCGCTGCTGCAATGGGCGCCGCTGCGGCGCCGGCCGCGCCAGGTGCTGCGCGCGGCGGCTTTCATCAAGCGCTGGGGCGTGCTGAGCATCGTGCTGTGCCGCTTCTTCGGGCCCTTGCGCGCCACGGTGCCGACGCTGGCCGGCATTTTCGAGATGCGGCGCGGGCCGTTCCAGGCGGCCAACTGGGCCTCGGCGTTCTTGTGGGCGGCGGCGCTGCTGGCGCCGGGCTGGGCGGGCGTGGGCTGGTTCATGGGCCGCTAGCGCCAGGCCAGGCGAGTGGGCAGGCCAGCGGCCCGCCCGGCATTCAACGCGGGTCGGCGTCGCGCAACCTGGCCATGGCGTAGGCGTTGACATGGCGGCCGTCGCGCACCGCGTAGTCGCGCAGTTCGCCTTCGACCTCGAAGCCGTGCTTGCGGTACAGGGCGATGGCGGGTTCGTTGTCGGTATAGACCATCAGTTCCACCCGGCGCAGGTTCATCCAGTTGTCGGCCACGTCCAGCAGCGCGCCAAGCAGGCGGCCGCCGATGCCCTGGCCGTGCCAGCCCTTCGCGACCGCGATGCCGACGCTGCCGCAATGGCTGCGCCGGACGCGTTCGAATTGCTCCAGGCTGGCGTATCCCGCCACCTCGCCCTGCACCGTGGCGACCAGGCCGACGCGCCTTTCGCTGTCCTGTTCCATGCGCTTGCGCCATCGTTCCAGCGACGGGTAGGGCAATTGCAGGACCTGGCGCGCGACGTCCGGATCGCCATGCAGCGCGGTGATGCCCGGGACGTGTTGTTCGCAGGCGCGTTCGATCAGGACGGAGGCGGGGGCCATGGAGGTGTTGTGGAAATTGATGAAGTTCGCAGTATAGATTCGCGCCAGCGGCATACCTGGGCGCGGCCGTCGGCGGCGTCGTTCGCGCCTGTTCGGCCGCCCGCGGTCACACCGCCGCCGCGTCGGCCAGCAGCCAGTCGCGCAGCCGCGCCAGCGCGGGGGGCGCGCCATCCTGCGCCTTCAGCGTGCACAGGCTGAAGGCGGCGCCGCTATCGACGAAGCCCAGCGGCGCGGCCAGACGGCCGCGATGCAGCTCGGCCTCAACCAGCACGGCCGGCGCGATGGCCACGCCCAGGCCGGCGGCAGCCGCTTCCAGCATGTGCCCCAGATGATCGAATTCGCGGCCGGGATGACGCGGGGCCAGCTTCACGCCGACGCGGCCGGCCCAGTCCTGCCAGGCCTCGGGCCGCGAGCTGGTGTGCAGCAGAGGTGCGTCCAGCACGTCGGCCGGACGCGACAGGCGGGCGGCCCAGGCTGGCGCGCAGACCGGGCCGGTGGCCTCGGCCAGCAGCGGCGTCACGGCCCACTCGCGCGGCCAATCGCGGCCGGCCAGGATCAGCGCGTCGACGCGCCGGGTGTTCAGCAGGGCGGCGTCCGCCGCGGTCTGCAGGCGGATGCGGATGTCGGGATGCGCGGCCTCGAAACGCTCCAGCCGGGGGATGAGCCAGTTGGACAGGAAACTGGCCGGCGCGCCCACGGCCAGCTCGGAAGGCTGGGTGCTGCGCCTGAGCGCGTCGCAGCGGCGCTCCAGCAGGTCGAAGGCGTCCTCGGCCGCGCGCTGCAGGTCCAGGCCGGCGGCGGTCAGCTGGACGCCGCCGGCGCGGCGCTCGAACAGCGGGCAGTCGAACCATTGCTCCAGCTGCCGGATCTGTTGGCTGACGGCGCTGTGCGTCACGCACAGTTCCTTGGCGGCCAGGCTGAAGCTCAGCTGGCGGGCGGCGCTGTCGAAGAAGCGCAGCGCGTTCAGGGAGGGCAGGCGTCTCATGATCAGGTTGTTAGTTCAGCTAACAGTGATGATAAACAAATCATTGATTTAAAACTGGTTTGATGAAAGCTAGCATAAACGGAAATCCCGGCTCGTCCGAGCCAGCACCGCAAATGGAATCCGTGACTCATGCAGCCAGCTTCCCATCCGGACATTCCCGACCGCCATGGCCAATTCGGGCCTTATGGCGGGCGCTACATGCCCGAAACCCTCATCCCCGCCCTCGATGAACTGGAACGCGCCTTCCGCGCACTGCGCGAGGATCCGGACTTCTGGCGGTCCTTCCGCGCCATGCTGGCCGATTACGTGGGCCGGCCCAGCCCGTTGTTTCTGGCCGAGGGCATTTCCGACGAGCTGGGCGGGGCGCGCATCTACCTGAAGCGCGAGGACCTGAACCACACCGGCGCCCACAAGATAAACAACTGCCTGGGCCAGATCCTGCTGGCGCGCCGCATGGGCAAGCGCCGCATCATCGCCGAGACCGGCGCGGGCCAGCATGGCGTGGCCACCGCGACGGTGTGCGCGCTGTACGGCCTGCAATGCGTGGTCTACATGGGCGCGCAGGACATGGCGCGCCAGTCCGTCAATGTGCGCCGCATGCGCATGCTGGGCGCGCAGGTGCGCGCCGTCCATACCGGCACCGCGACGCTGAAGGATGCGATGAACGAGGCGCTGCGCGACTGGATCGCCAACGTCGCCGACACCTACTATCTGCTGGGCACCGGCGCGGGCCCGCATCCCTATCCCTGGCTGGTGCGCGAGTTCCAGCGCGTGATCGGCGACGAGACGCGCGAGCAGATCCTGGCCCGGACCGGGCGCCTGCCGGATGCCATGGTCGCCTGCGTCGGCGGCGGTTCGAACGCGCTGGGCTTCTTCTATCCCTTCCTGGGCGATGCGGGCGTGCGGATGATAGGCGTGGAAGCGGGCGGGCTGGGCCTGGCCAGCGGCGCTCACGCGGCCAGCCTGGGGGCCGGCTGCCCCGGCGTGCTGCACGGCTGCCACAGCTATTACCTGCAGGACGAGGATGGCCAGATCATCAATGCGCATTCGATCTCGGCGGGCCTGGACTACCCGGGCGTGGGGCCGGAGCATGCGCTGCTGCACGACCGCAAGCGCGTGGACTATGTCTCCGTGACCGACGCGCAGGCCGTGTCCGCCTTCCACTGGCTGACCCGCCGGCAGGGCATCCTGCCGGCGCTGGAAAGCGCCCATGCGCTGGCTCATGCGCGCGAACTCGCGCCCCGCATGCGGCCCGACGACATCCTGATCGTGTGCCTGAGCGGGCGCGGCGACAAGGACCTGGACACCGTTACCCAATATGACGAGGCAGCCCATGAACCGGCTTGACCATACCCTCGGCGCGCTGCGCCGCGCCGGACGCAGCGGCCTGGCCGCCTATTTCGCGGCGGGCGACCCCGATCCGGAAGCTTCGCTGGCGCTGCTGCGCGGCCTGCCGGCGGCCGGCGCGGACGTGATCGAGCTGGGCATGCCGTTCAGCGATCCGGTGGCCGACGGCCCGATCCTGCAGCAGGCCAATGCGCGCGCGCTGGCTGGCGGGCAGACCTTGAAGCGCACGCTGGCCCTGGTGCGCGCCCTGCGCGAGACGGAGAGCCGGACGCCGGTGGTGCTGATGGGCTATCTCAATCCCATCCTGCGCCATGGCGTCGCGGCCTTCGCCCGGGATGCGGGCGAGGCGGGCGTGGACGGGCTGATCCTGGTCGACCTGCCGCTGGAACACGCGGGCGAGATCGACCGCCAGTTGCGCGAGCACGGGATGCACCTGATCCGCATGTCGGCGCCGACCTCCGAGGACGCCCGGCTGGCCGACACGCTGCGCGACGCGGGCGGTTTCGTCTATCACATCATGCTGGCCGGCACGACCGGGGCCGAGCTGCCGGACGAGGACCGCATCGCCCGGGCGCTGGCCAAGGTGCGCGTGCATACGGGTTTGCCGGTGGCGGCGGGTTTCGGCGTGCGCACGCCGGAGCAGGCCAGGGTGGTGGGCAGGCATGCCGACCTGGTGGCGGTCGGTTCCCGGCTGGCCGAGGTATTGGCCGAGCGCGGCGTGCCCGGCGCGCTGGAGGAAGTGCGGCTGCTGGCCGGCGCCTTGCGGCAGTAGAGGGTGGCCCGCCCGGCATGCCGGGCCGCGCACGCGTCAGGAACGCGCGGCGGGCGGCGGCGCGCCGTTGGCGTCCACGCCGTAGTAGCGCATGTCCGCGTAGGGAATCCAGCGCGACTTGCGCAGCAGCCGGTGACCGATCCAGAAGGCCAGGAACAGCGGGATCGCCAGATAGGTGGAGATCACGCCGATCCAGTCGATGCGCTGTTCAAGGAAGGCCTGGTAGTTCTGGCCCAGCGTCACCAGCAGGCACAGCACGAAGGCCAGCAGCGGGCCGAAGGGGAACAGGCCGGCCTTGTAGGGCAGGTCGGCGGTGTCGTAGCCCTGTTTCACATAGCCCTGGCGGAAGCGGTAGTGGCTGACCGCGATGCTGAGCCAGACGATGAATTCGGTCATGCCGGCGAAGTTCAGCAGCCAGATGTAGACCGCCTTGGGGCTGTAGACCACGCTGAACATGCACAGGCAGGCCAGCACGGTGGTGGCCAGCAGCGCGCGCAGCGGCACGCCGCCGCGCGTCAGGCGCTTGAAGAAGGCGGGCGCCTGGCCGTCCACGGCCATGTTGAACAGCATGCGCGTGGCGGCGTACATGCCGGAGTTGCCGGCCGACAGCACCGAGGTCAGGATGACCGCGTTCATGACCGTCGCCGCCGACAGCAGGCCGGCGTGCTGGAACACCAGCGTGAACGGGCTGACGGCGATGTCGCCGACCTCGTTGCGCAGCAGTTGCGGATCGGTATAGGGAATGAGCAGGCCGATGATCAGGATGGCCAGCACGTAGAACAGCAGGATGCGCCAGAACACGTGGTTGATGGCGCGCGGCACGTTGCGGCGCGGGTTTTCGGATTCGCCGGCGGCCACGCCGACCAGCTCGGTGCCCTGGAACGAATAGGCCACCACCATGGCCACGCCCACCCAGGTGGCGAAGTTGCCGACGAAGGGCGCGTCGCCCACGCTCCAGTTGACCAGGCCGATCTGGTCGCCGCTGTGGATGATGCCGACCAGCATGCCCAGGCCCACGACGATGAAGCACAGCACGGCGATGACCTTGATCAGCGCGAACCAGTATTCGGATTCGCCGAAGCCGCGCGCCGAGAAGGCGTTCAGGCCGAAGGTCAGCGCCAGGAAGGCCACGCTCCAGATCCATCCGGGCGAATCCGGGAACCAGTAGGCCATGACCAGCTGCGCCGCCACCACGTCCACGGCCACCACGGTGGCCCAGCTGAACCAGAAGGTCCAGCCCAGCGCGAAGCCGAAGCCCGGATCCACGTAGCGCGAGGCATAGGTGCAGAAGGAGCCGGACACCGGCATGAAGGTGGCCAGTTCGCCCAGGCTGGTCATGATGAAATAGACCATCAGGCCGATCACCAGGTAGACCAGCAGCGCGCCGCCGGGACCGGCCTCGGCGATCGCCGCGCCGGAGGCGATGAACAGGCCCGTGCCGATGGCGCCGCCAAGCGCGATCATGGTCAGGTGGCGCGCCTTGAGCACGCGCTGCAGCTGATTCGCGCTGCCCGCAGGGGTCCCCGAATCTGTCGTCGGTGTCGTCATTGTTGGAATGCCAGGGGTATTTGTTGCAAGGGGCCGTATGGGTGGATGCCGGACAGTGGCCGGTTCCGCCTCGCCCAGGGGGAGCGGGAACTGTAGTCCGGGGCCTTGAAAGTCCAGGCCGCTTGGCGTCAGGGACGGGCGCCGCGCCAGGCGGCGCGGGCGCCGGGCTGGACGGCAAAGCCGGGCATTTTACAATGTCCGGAATTTCCGGGCGCGGCCGCGCGCCCACGCCAGCAGGAGCAGCATGATGGCCAATTCCCCTCAAATCGAATTTCTGCCCGAGCCGGGCATGGACGTGCGCCAGCTGTTCATCCTGCTGCACGGGGTCGGCGGCACGCCGGACAGCCTGCTGCCGCTGGCCGAGGCGGTGCGCGCCGCCTTTCCCACGGCGGCGGTGCTGATCCCTGAAGGCTTCGAGCCCTTCGATGGCGGCGGCGCCGGCCGCCAGTGGTTCTCGGTGCGCGGCGTGACCGAGGAAAACCGCCCCGCGCGGGTGGCGGCGGCGCTGCCGGCGCTGGCCGCCTATGTGCAGCAGGCGCAGCAGCGCTTCGGCCTGCTGCAATCGGACACGGCCCTGGCCGGCTTCTCGCAGGGCGCCATCATGGCGCTGGAGCTGGTGCAGGCGCATGACGGCATGGCCGGCCGCGTGATGGCGTTCTCGGGGCGCTACGCCGAACTGCCCAGGACCGCGCCGCGCTACACCACGCTGCACCTGCTGCATGGCTCAGCCGATCCGGTCATGGACGTGGCGCTCATCCAGGCGGCGCAGACCAGGCTGGACGAGCTGCATGGCGATTCCACCATCGACGTGGCCACCGGCCTGGGGCACGAGCTGCATCCGGCGCTGATCCAGCGCGCCATCGTGCGCCTGCAGACCTGCGTGCCGCTGCGCAGCTGGGAAGCGGCGCTGGGGCTGGACCAGAGCCCGCCGGACGGCACCACCGTGCATTGAACCGGCGCGGGCCGGCCTGCCCGGGAGCCGGCCGGTCCGTCAGGGTGCGTATTCGCCGCGCACGCGCTCCGAGAAACCCTCGGCCAGCATGATCTTCTTGCCGTCCAGGTCCAGCAGCCCGTCGCGCTTGAGGCGGTTCAGCACGCGCGTGACCGTGACGCGGGACAGGTCGACCAGGCTGCCGATCTGCTCATGCGTCAGGTTGACCGTGATGGGCGCGCCCTCGGCGCAGGCGTCCTGGTGGGTCTGGCGGAACTGGTCCAGGAAGCGGATCACGCGCTGCTCGGGCGAGTCGAAGGTGGCCTGGCGCAGGCGCGCCACCATCTGGCGCTGCTTGACGCTCAGCAGGTAGATCAGGGCCAGCGCGAAATCCGGGTCCTGCCGCACCAGGTCGGGAATGCGGCCGGTCTCGAAGCGCAGCAGGGAGCTGTCCTCGATGGCGCGCGCGCTGGAGTAGCGCGGCTGCTTGAGGAAGGCGGCGGCCTCGCCGATCAGGCTGCCTGGCCCCATGATGTTGAGGATGGACTCGTGGCCGTCCTCGCTGAGCATGTGGACATGGACCTTGCCGGTCACGATCACGTAGAACAGGTCGTCGACCTGGCCCTGGTTGAAGAGGCTGGCGCCGCTGGGCAGCGTGACGGGCTGGCCCAGATGGCTCAGCGAGCGCAGGTAGGCGGCCTGTTCGCCCTGGGGCAGCCAGGTCTCGACGGCGACGTGACGCGCCGGGCCATTCGCTTGTTTGGCCACGTTTTCCCTTGGTGTGTGTCTGTCGTTCTTGTATGCCTCCGGATTATACGGTTGGCCAGCAGCGGCCCGGCCGCGCG
>NZ_JCBANH010000105.1:0-22766 GCF_059760925.1 Achromobacter sp. 1011791174 | reverse complement strand
ACGCTGCGCGTGGGCAACATCGGCCAGGATGCGCAGGGCCGGCCGTTGGCCGGCGTGATCTCGTCGCTGTGCGTGCACCTGGACGACCTGGTGGGCGCGCGCGTGGTGGCGCGGCGCACGCTGGGCAGATATCTGGACGCCGCCAATTTCCCGGAGGGCAACCCCAGCGCCGATCCGCGCGAAGAGCTGCCGCCGGAAATCTGGATCGTGCAGCAGAAGACGCTGGAGACGGCGCAGGTGGTCGAATTCACGCTCGCCAGCGCGCTCGACTTCAATGGCCAGAAGCTGCCCGACCGGCCCATCATCGCCGGCGTGTGCGCGTGGCTGCGCAAGGGCGGCTATCGCGGCCCCTACTGCGGCTACACCGGCGGGCGCATGTTCGACCTCAATGGCAACCGCGTCACCGATCCCACGCTGGACCGCTGCTCGGGCCTGATGTCCGACTGCAAGAAGCGCTTCGGTGAATACGAGGTCATCAACTTCGGCGGCTTTCCGTCGGCCGACCTGATCAGGGGCTAGCATGCGCAAGAAGACCTTGCAGGCGATCCGCGACCATGGCGTGGCGGCCTATCCGCTGGAATGCTGCGGCCTGGTGCTCAAGGCCGGCCGGCGCGAGTGGTACCAGCCCTGCCGCAACACGGCGGCCAGCGCCGAGCACTTCGTGATGTCGGCCGAGGACTACGCCGCCGCCGAGGAAAGCGGCGACATCGTGGCCGTGGTGCACTCGCATCCGGACGCGCCGGCCGCGCCCAGCGAGGCCGATCGCGTCGCCTGCGAGGCGTCGGGCCTGCCCTGGTACATCGTGGCGGTGGAGAAGTCCGAGAACGGCGATGTTGTCGCCGGCGAGATCCGTGGCTTCGCGCCCGAAGGCTACCGGGCGCCGCTGCTGGGCCGCCAGTTCGCGCACGGCGTGCTGGACTGCTACACGCTGGTGCGCGACTGGTACGCGCGCGAGCGCGATATCGTCCTGCCCGATTTTTCGCGCGACGACGGCTGGTGGGAACCCGGCAAGCCGGGCGACCTGTACATGGACCACTACGCCGAAGCCGGCTTTCGCCCCTTGCGGGCCGATGAAGCGCTGGGGCCGGGCGATGTGGTGCTGATGCAGGTCCGCTCGGACCGCGCCAACCACGCCGGCGTATTCCTGGGCGACGAACCCCTGGCCGAGGCCCCCGGCCTGCACCCGTTGCCGGACGCCATGCTGCATCACCTGTACGGACGCGATTCCGAACGCGTGGTGTACGGCGGCTTCTGGCGCGAATCGACCCGCGCCGTGCTGCGCTACCAAGGACAACCATGATCGAAAGAATACGTACCGTGCGGCTGTACGGCTGGCTGGGCCGCGCCTTCGGCCGCGAGCACCGGCTGGCCGTGGCCAGTCCGGCCGAGGCGGTCAGGGCGCTGTGCGCGCTGCTGCCCGGTTTTGAGAAGGCGCTGGCCGACAGCGGCGAGCGCGGCGTGCGCTTCGCCTGCTTCGCGGGCAAGCGCAACCTGGCCGAGGACGAGCTGGGCCTGCCGGTGGGCGACGATGCCATCCGCATCGCGCCGGTGCTGGCCGGGGCCAAAGGCGGCGGCCTGTTCCAGACCATCCTGGGCGCCGTGCTGCTGGCGGCGGCGACCTTCTACTCGGGTGGAATGGCCGCGGCCTTCAAGGCCGGCACCTGGGTCAGCGCCGTCGCCGCCATGGGCGCGTCCATGATGCTCAACGGCGTGGCGCAGATGCTGTCGCCGCAGCAGCGCATGCTGAGCGTCGGCGACGGTCCGGACAACGGCGCTTCCTACAACTTCAACGGCCCCGTGAACACCACGGCCCAGGGCAATCCCGTGCCGCTGCTGTATGGCGAAATGTTCGTCGGCAGCGCCACCATCTCCGCGGGCATCTACTCGGAAGACCAAGCATGAAACAACGACAACGCATCAGGAAAAAGGCGCCCGAGGGCGCCTTTTCTCATGGCGCGCCCATCCCGGCCGGCCACAAGGGCGGCAAGGGCGGCGGCGGCGGGCGCACGCCCGTGGAAGTGCGCGACAGCCTGCACAGCACGGCCTATGCCCGCGTCATCGACCTGCTGGGCGAGGGCGAGATCTACGGGCCGGTGCATGGCATGGACAACGCGCTGCGCGACGTCTACCTGAACGGCACGCCGGTCGCCAACGCCGACGGCACGCTGAATTTCAGCGGCGCGGCCATCGACTTTCGCACCGGCACCCAGCTGCAGGAGCCGTTGCCCGGCTTTCCGGCGGCCGAGAACACCATCGCCGTCGGCGCGGAGCTGAAGGCCGCGCAGCACTGGACGCGGCTGTTCGCCAACCTGCAGGCATCCGCCATCCGCGTCACGCTGGGCGTGGAGGGCCTGAGCAAGGCCAACACCGGGAACGGCGACATCAACGGCTATCGCGTCGAGTACGCCATCGACCTGAGCGTGGACGGCGCCGGCTACCAGGAAGTGCTGTCCAGCGCGTTCGACGGCAAGACCACGCAGCGCTACATGCGCTCGCACCGCATCGAGCTGCCGCGCGCGCGCCAGGGCTGGAGCATCCGCCTGCGCCGCATCACGCCCAATGCCAACAGCAACACCATCGCCGACCGCACCTTCATCGACAGCGTCACCGAGGTCATCGACGCCAAGCTGCGCTATCCCATGTCGGCCGTGGTCGGCATCAAGATCAACGCCTCGCAGTTCCAGAGCATCCCGACGCGCGCCTATCACGTGCGCGGCCGCATCATCCGCGTGCCGGCCAACTACGATCCGGAACTGCGCAGCTACAGTGGCGTCTGGGACGGCACCTTCAAGCTGGCCTGGACCAACAACCCGGCCTGGGTCTTCCACGACCTGATCAGCAATGATCGCTACGGCCTGGGCACGCGCGTGCCGACCGGCTGGCTCGACAAGTGGGGCCTGTACCAGATCGGCCGCTACTGCGACGAGATGGTCGACGACGGTTTCGGCGGCAAGGAGCCGCGCTTCACCTGCAACGTCTATCTGCAGCAGGCCGCCGACGCCTACCGCGTGGTGCAGGACTTCGCGTCCATCTTCCGAGGCATGGCGTACTGGGCCAATGCCTCGGTGTTCGCGGCGGCGGACATGCCGTCCGATCCGGTCTATACCTACTCGTCAGCCAACGTGGTGGACGGCAAGTTCAGCTACGTGGGCTCGGCCCTGGGCACCCGCTATACGGTGGCGCTGGTGTCGTGGAACGACCTGTCCGAGATGGGCCGACAGAAGGTCGAGTACGTCGAGAACCGCGAGGGCATCGCGCGTTACGGCATCCAGCAGGTCGAGGTCACGGGCTTTGGCTGCACCTCGCGCGGCCAGGCGCACCGCGTTGGCAAGTGGATGCTGCTGACCTCCAACCTGGAAACGCGCTCGGTCACGTTCTCGGTGGGCCTGGACGCCTGCCGCGTGCGTCCCGGCAGCATCATCCGCGTCGCCGATCAGCATCTGGCCGGCCGCCGCATCGGCGGCCGCATCCGCGAGGCCACGACCACCGTGGTCACGGTGGACGCGGAGCTGGGCGTGCGTCCCGGCGACCGGCTGACCGTCAACCTTCCCAGCGGCGTGTCCGAGACGCGCGTGGTGGCGGCCGCGGTCGGCACCGGACTCACCGCGGACAATACCGAGTTCACCGTGGACACCACCGAGCTGACCGCCGACCTGGTGGGCCTGCCCGGCTCGGTGCTGCACATCACCGTCACCGCGCCGTTCTCGCAGGCGCCGCAGGCCGAGTGCGTGTGGACGCTGGAGTCCGAGGCGCTGTCGGCGCAGACCTTCCGCGTGCTTGCCGTCAAGCGCAAGGAAGGGCTGGTGGCCGAGATCTCCGCCATCCAGCACGAGCCCGGCAAGTTCGACAACGTGGACTTCGGCACCCGGCTGGATCCCAAGCCCATCACGGTCGTGCCGCCGTCGGTGCAGGCCGCGCCGCAGAACATCCGGCTGGCCTCGCGCTCGGTCATCGACCAGGGCATCGCGCGCCACGTGGCCGAGATCTCATGGGCGGCCGCGCCGTCCGCCGTGGCCTACCACGTGCAATGGCGCCGCGAAAATTCCGATTGGGTCGAGGCCGGTCGCACCGGCTCGCTGACGCTGGAACTGCCCGACATCCGCGCCGGCGCCTACGTGGCGCGGGTGCGCGCCATCAACGTCGCCGACGTGTCCTCGGTCTGGGCCAGCTCGACCGAGACCCAACTCCAGGGAGACCTGGCGCCGCCGCCCGCGCTGGCCCAGCTGGCCACGCAATCGCAGGTGTTCGGCATTGGCTTGCGCTGGGGCTTTCCCGAAGGGCGCTTCACCGCGCAGCGCACCGAGATCTGGTACGGCCCGACCAATGACCGCGCCAGCGCGATCAAGCTGGGGGATTTCGCCTTTCCGCAGAACGCGCACACCCTGTCCGGCCTGTCGGCCGGCAAGCGCTTTTTCTTCTGGGGCCGCATCGTCGCCCTGAACGGCGAGATCGGCGCCTGGTATCCGGACGGACCGGGCGTGATGGGCGAGGCCAGCTGGCAGGCCAGCGAGATCCTCGAATACCTGAACGGCCAGATCAAGCGGGACCAGCTGGCGCAGGAACTGACCTCGACCATCGACGGACTGACTACCGGCCTGGATCAGGCGCGCGCCGCGATCACCGCCGAAAAGACGGAGCGGGTCGACGCCGACGGCGCGCTGGCCACGCGGGTGGACACCACGCTGGCGGTGGCCAACGGCGCCGCCGCCGGCGTGCAGGAATCGCGCACGGCGCTGGCGGGACTGGACGGCCAACTCAAGGCCACCTGGAGCGTCAAGGCCCAGGTCACCAAGGACGACAAGGTCTATGCGGCAGGCATGTCGTTGGGGGCTTACACCAACCCGGACGGTCGGGTGCAAAGCTCGGTGTACTTCCTGGCCGACCGCTTTGGTTTTCTGAGTTTGGCCAATGGGGCCGTCACGACGCCGTTCGTGATCGAGAACGGGCAGACGGTGATCAATGATGCGGTGATCGGGACGGGGCGGATCACGAATGCGATGGTTCGTGATCTGGACGCTGAGAAGATCAACGCTGGTTACCTGAACGTGGATCGTCTCAATGCTGGTTCCCTGACCGCAAAGATGGCCACGCTGACGGACGCATACATCAAGACCGCGAACATCGGTCTTGCGCAGGTGGATACGCTGCGTATTGCTTCAGGCGCTGTCGTGGTCAACAACTCGGTGAGTTTTTCATTGAAGATGGGTGTGTACTCGGGCACGACGACAGCATCGGTTTCAATTTCGTTGAATGTGCCGGCGCGGATCCTTGTCATGCAGAATCACTCCATATGGGGAGGGTACCCTTCGGAGAGTAATCCGACGGGTGTTTGGTCCTCCAATTTCGGCCTGGGTGGTACGGCACCGGCGTCATGGTTGAGCCGGTCGCTGGACCCAGGGACTTACACAATGACGGTGACATTTCCTCGTCCTTATGATGGCTATGGATATGCTGCCGGGGATATTGCATTGATGGGACTTTTGCGATGAGAACCTATTCTCTTTATGACGCGGACGGGCGCATTTTCAGCGTAGTCTCCTTGCAGCAGGATCTGATCGCAGATGTTGTAGTCCTGAATCAAGCGAGTGGCCATATCGATGGCGCTGTTGATGGAGATATACATTACGTGCGTGACGGCCAGATTGTTCCGCGATTGGAAAGTCCGGTCATGTTGCAAGGCCTAGTCTTGAGCCGCCTGCCTGCACCTTGCGTGATTCTGATCAATGACCATCTGTACGAAACGACGTCCGAAACGGTCGAGTTGGAATTCGATCAACCGGGAAGCTACCGTGTGTCGGTACAAGCCTGGCCCTACCTCGACAAGGAGTTCACCATTGAAAATCCGGCATAGCGAACCCTACGCGCCTTTGCGCGCCCGGGCCTACCCCGCCATCGGCGACCAGCTCGACGCCATCATGAAATTCGCCAGCTTCCTGCATGAATCGGGCCAGGAGCTGCCCGGTCCGGTGCTGGACTGGGTCGTGCAATGTCAAGGCGTAAAGCAGCGCTACCCCAAGCCTGTTCAGCAACCTACCGTCCAGCTGGGCGGTGAGGGCTGACGACCGCCTGTCACGCGGAATTTCTCAGAGTGATTCGCAGGCAGGCATTTCATTAGTGAGTTCCATGACTCCCACACTCAAAACCATCCGCCTCTACGGCGCCCTGGGCGCCGAGTTCGGCCGCCTGCACCGCCTGGCCGTCGGCAGCGCCGCCGAAGCCGTGCGCGCGCTGTGCGCGCTGCTGCCCGGCTTCGAGCGGCGCATGCTCGACAGCGGCGACCAGGGCGTGCGCTACGCCTGCTTCATCGGTCGCCGCAATCTGGCCGAGGACGAACTCTGCCTGCCCGCCGGGCAGGATGAGATCCGCATCGCGCCGATGCCGGCCGGCGCCAAGCGCGGCGGCCTGTTCCAGGCGATCCTGGGCGCGGCCATGATCGCGGCCAGCTTCATTCCCGGGCTGAACGTGGCTATGTGGTCCGGCACTACCGTCACCTGGTCCGCGGGTCTGGCATCCATGGGCGCCGCCATGGCGCTGAGCGGCGTGGCGCAGCTGCTGACGCCGCAGCAACGCCTGCTCAGCGTCAAGGACGGTCCGGACAACGGCGCTTCCTACAACTTCAACGGCCCGGTCAACACCACGGCGCAGGGCAATCCGGTGCCCGTGATCTACGGCGAGATGATCGTGGGCAGCGCCACGATCTCGGCGGGGATCTATTCGGAGGACCAGGCGTAGCGCGGGGCGTCCCGCCCAGGGGCGCCGACGGCATGCTCGCGTTCGCGCCTAGAAGTCCACTGTCGCCGACAGCATGAACGTGCGCGGCGCGCCCAGGCCCAGGCTGGTCAGCTGCGGCATGCCCCAGTAGGCCTTGTTGGTCACGTTCAGCACGTTGGCGCGCAGCGTCACCGGATGGTTGCCGACCGTGGTGGCGTAACGCGCGCCCACGTCATAGACCACGCGTCCCGGCACCGACAGCGAGTTGTCGGCGCTGATGTACTGCTTGGTCGCGGCGGTCGCGTTGGCCGTGAGCGTGAAGCCCTGCACGGTGGGCACGTCCCATTCCACGCCCAGCTTGCCCTGCAGCTTGGGCACGCCGGTGGCGGTCTTGCCCTGGTTGACGCCGCCGGCGGTCTTGGTCAGCTCGGGATCGACATAGGCCACGCCGCCCATCAGGCGCAGGCCGGTCCACGGCGCGCCGAAGAAGCTCCATTCGACGCCACGGTTGCGCTGTTCGCCGCCGAAGGAAAAGACGTTGGTGTACGGATCGGTGTAGCCGTTGGGGCGCTTGATCTCGTACAGGCTGACGGTGTGGGCGAAGTCGCCCAGGTCCAGCTTCAGGCCGATTTCCTTCTGCCTGGTCTTGTAGGGCGCGAACACGTCGCCGGCGTTGGCCGCCGTCATGGGCGCGGTGGCGCCCTGGCTCAGGCCCTCGATGTAGTTGGCGTAGACCGACACGCGGTCCGTGAGCTTGACCAGAATCGCGGCGGCCGGCGTGGTCGCGCTTTCGTCGTAGCGCGAGGTGCGATCGCCGGTCTTGATGTTGTAGGTGTCGCTGATTACCTGCTGGCGGCGCACGCCCAGCGTCAGCTGCACGCGATCCTCGGCGAACGACATCGTGTCGGCCAGGCCGTAGCTGGCCAGGCGCAGCTTGGTCTTGGAGATGTGCGGCGCGATGAAGGCGGGCGCATCGCCCCAGACCGGGTGATAGATGTTGGTGGTCCAGTCCGCGCCTGGCACGCTGCGACGGCCATAGTCGTTCTGCGTGTGCGAGTAGTGCGTGGCGTTCAAGGCCCATTGATGCTTGACCGGGCCGGTGTCGAGTTTGCCTTTCAGGCCCAGTTCGCCCGAGCGTTTCTCCACATCGAAGGCCAGCTGGCCCATGACGGTCTTGAAGTCGCCCGCCGGGTTCAGCACCTGGGCCGATATCGCGCCGTTCTGCCTGTAGTTGGTCTTGCTGGCGCCGAAGGCCGCATAGGCCATGAGCCGGTCGCTGAAGTCGTACTCGCCGCGGATGACGGCGCCCTTGTCCTTGGTCTCGACGAAGGCCCAGTCCGGGTTCAGCAGCGTGTCGGGCCTGGGCGGCTTGGGCACGGCGATGCCGGGCGCCAGGCTGATGCCGCGCGTCTGGCCCTTGACGTGGTCTTCGCTGCTGTAGAGGTCGGCCGAGACGCGGGCGCGCTCGCCGCGCCAGTCCAGGCCCAGCGAACCCAGCTGCGACTTGTGCTTCTGGTTGTTGATCGCGCCTTCGCCGTCGCGGTACACGCCGTTGAAGCGGATGCCGAACTGCTTGTTGTCGCCGAAACGCCGGCCCAGGTCCACGTGGGTGCCGAACTGCGCGTCGGACATATAGGTGCCCGTCAGGCGCGCCAGCGGATCGTCGCCGGCGCGCTTCGCAACCAGGTTGACGCTGCCGCCCACGGAACCGCCGGGCGGCATGCCGTTGAGCAGCGCGGACGGACCCTTGAGCACGTCGATGCGCTCGAACATCTCGGGCGAGACCCGGTAGTAGGGCGAGATGCCGTACAGACCGCCGAAGGAAACGTCGCCAATGGCCGAGGCGAAACCACGGATGTAGTAGAACTCGTTGATAGTGCCCGTCTGGCCATTGCTGAACACGGTGGGATCGGTGGCGGAAATCACGTCGGTGATATCCCGCGCCTGTCGATCCGCGATGAACTTGTCCGTGTAGCTGATGGTGTTGAACGGCGTCTCCATGAAATCCTTGTCGCCCAGCAGCCCGACGCGGCCGCCGGTCGTCACCTGGCCGCCGGCGTAGGGGCCGACTTCCTCGGCATGCCCTTGCACCTTGATGGGCGCAAGGGTTGCCGCCTCCGTCGAGGCCGGCGCCGCACTGCCGGCGGTGGCGTTGCCGCTCGTCTGCGCCAGCGCGGAGGATGCCAGCGCACCCAGCGTCAGGCCCAGCAACAGCGCGGTGGCGCGCGGCGCGGGCAGGCCATTGCGGGAGTGAGCCGACTGTCCGGCGGGCCGGTCGGAGCGTTGTGTATGGCCGAGTGTGGTCATGCCAGTTTCCTTTCGTTCGAAACGGGGTAGCAGTCGCCGGCTGGAGCCGGACAAGAAAGCGAAAAGCGGGAAGCGAGGGACCCGATGCCGGGTCAGCGTCGATAGCCCTTGATGACGTCGTCGATCAGCAGCGTCAGCGAGGTCACGCTGGCGGCGGTGATGTACCAGGCGTCGGCGTCGACGAACACCACGCGGCCGTTCTTCCAGGCATTGGTCTGGCGCAGCAGCGGATTGGCCATGCGCTCGGCGTCCATGACGGGACGGCGCTCCATCACGGCGCTGCGGTCCACCACGTACAGGATGTCGGGGTTGGCTTCCTGGATGAATTCGCTGGATATCGGTTGGCCGTGCAGGCTGGTCTCGACGGCGGTGCTGGCGGGCCGCACGCCCAGGGCGTCGAACACGAAGGCATAGCGCGATTGCACGCCGAACGCGCTGAAGGCGCCGTTGTTGTGCATCACGATCATGGCCTTCTCGGGGCGGCCGGCAGTCACGCGCCGGGCTTCCTCCACCTTGGAGTCCAGTTCGGCGGCCTTTTGCTGTGCCAGCGCTTCCTTGTCGAAGATGCGGCCCAGCGTCAGCAGGTGCTGCCTGACGGTGGCGATGTGGGTGCGCTGGCTGTTCTTGTAGTCCACGTCGAAATGCAGCGTGGGCGCGATCTCGGCAAGCTCCTGATAATGATTGGCCTGGATCGGCGTGATCAGGATCAGGTCGGGCTTGAGCGCGTGCACGCGTTCCAGGTTGGGCTGCACGATGGCGCCCAGGTCCTGCACGTCGGGCGCGTCCTTGTATTTGGACAGGAAGTGCGGCACGTAGTCCTTGGTCATGCCGGCGATCGGCACGCCGAGCTGGTCGAGGAAATCGGCCTCGTTCATGTCCAGCACCGCGACCTTGCGCGGCACGTTGGCGACCGTGGTGGTGCCCAGCTGGTGCTTGACCGTGACGGGCGCGGCCAGCGCCTGCGCGGCTTGCGGCGCTTCTGCGGGGTCGTCGCCGCAACCCGCCAGGATGGCCGCCACAACCATTGCCGACGCCGCTGCCCGGCGCTTGATCTTCCAGTACACGCTCATGCTCCAGAGGGGGTGAAGTAATTGCAGAGACGGCCGCTTCCGTTCGGCACGATCTCGAAATCCAGCTCGTACAGCTCGCCCAGCCGTGCTTCGGTCACGACCTCGTCGACCGGGCCGCTGAAACGCAGCGCGCCATGTTTCAGCGCCACGATGTGATCGGAATAGTTGGCGGCGAAGTTGATGTCGTGGATCACCAGGATCACGGTGCGCCCCTGCTCGTCGCACAGGCGGCGCAGCGCGCGCATGATCTGCACCGCGTGCTTCATGTCCAGGTTGTTCAGCGGCTCGTCCAGCAGCAGCACGTTGGTCTGCTGCGCGATGGTCATGGCCAGGAAGGCCATCTGGCGCTGGCCGCCGCTCAGTTCGTCCAGGTAGGACTGGCGCAGCGGCGCCAGGTCCAGGAAGGCGATGGCCTCGTCGATGGCCTTGCGGTCCTGGGCGGTCAGCGCGCCGCGACTGTATGGGAAGCGGCCGAAGGCGACCAGCTCGTCCACCGTCAGGCGCAGGTTGAAGCCGGGCGACTGGCGCAGCGTGGCCACGCGCCTGGCGTAGTCGGCGATGCGGATGGCGCCGGCGTCGCGGCCGTCCAGCAGGATCTGGCCCTGGCTGGGCACGTGCAGCCGCGCCATCAGCATCAGCAGGGTGGACTTGCCGGCGCCGTTGGGGCCGATCAGCGAGGTGACGCGGCCGGCGGGGAATTCGCAGCTGACGTCGGCCAGCACCGTCTTGGCGCCATAGGCTTTGTGGAGATTGCGGACGGCGATCATGAAGTGCCTCGGGCGCGGACCGTCAGCGCCAGGAAATACGCGCCGCACACCAGGTTCACCAGGATGCTGACGGTGGTCTTGTAGTTGAAGACATGCTCGACCAGCAGCTGGGCGGCGAGGAAGATGGCGATCGCGATGGCGCAGCCCAGCGGCAGCACGATCCGGTGCCTGACGCTGCCCGCCAGCGCATAGGCGATGTTGGCGACGAAGATGCCCATGAAGGCCGTCGGCCCGATCAGGCTGGTCGACACCGCCACCAGCACGGCGATCAGCGCCAGGTAGCGCCGCACATGGCGCGGATGGTTCACCCCCAGCGACAGGGACTGTTCGCGGCCCAGCGCCAGCACGTCCAGCACCGGCAGCGACTTGCGGCAGGCCAGGCAGACGGCCGCCACGGCCAGCGTCGCATAGAGCAACGTGTCGGGCCGCGCGCGGTTGAACGAGGCGTAGCTCAGTCCCTGGAACACGGCGAATTCGCCCGGGCTGATGCGCAGCTGCACGAACTGCGTGAAGGTGCCGATCACCATCGTCAGCACCAGCCCGACCAGCAGCAGCAGGTACACATCGTCGCGCCCGCCCCGCAGCAGCCAGCGGTGGATGCCCCAGGAGTAAGCCAGCATCAGCAGCAGCGACACGATGAAGCCGCCGCCCGCGCCCAGCGCGGCCTGCGCCTGCGCGCCGGCCAGCAGCAGGAGCAGCGATTGCCACAGCAGGTAGACCGCTTCGTAGCCCATGATGGCGGGCGTCAGGATGCGGTTGTTCACCAGCGTCTGGAACACGATGGTCGACAGCGCCACGCAGACGCCGCCGACGACGATGGCGGCCAGCCGGACCAGCCGCTTCGGGATCACGTAGCCGAAATCCAGGCCCGAACCCGCGAGCACGAACACCGCCGCCAGCGCGGCCACCGCCGCCAGGATCAGCCACGGACGGGAGACGCGCCTCATCGCAGCCCCCGCAGGATCAGTATCAGGAACAGCACGCCGCCCACGCCGCCGGCCGTCAGGCCGATCGGCACTTCGAACGGGTGCATCAGCAGGCGGCCGATGATATCGCAGGCCAGCAGCAGCGAGGCGCCGCCGAGCGCGACGATGGGCAGCGTGCGGCCCAGGTTCTCGCCATGGCGCAGCGCGACCAGATTGGGCACCACCAGCCCGATGAAGGGAATCGCGCCCACCACGATCACGCTGGCGGACACCGTCACCGCCACCAGCACCAGCCCCAGCGCGGCCGTGGCGGCGTAGCCCAGGCCCAGGCTGGCGGCCATTTCCTCGCCCATGCCCAGCACGGTGAAGCGGTGCGCGTACAGATAGGCCAGTGCGACCACCGGCAGCACCAGATACAGGATTTCGTAGCGGCCCTGCACCACGCGCGAGAAATCGCCCAGCAACCAGCCCTGCATGCTTTGCAGGATGTTGTGGCGGTAGGCGTAGAACTCGGCCACGGCGCTGAGCACGCTGCCGTACATCAGGCCGACGACGGGCACCAGCACCGTGTTGCGGAACTTGATGCGGCGGATGATGGCGACATAGAGCATGCTGGCCGCGAAGCAGAAGGCCAGCGCGAACAGCATGCGGCTGGCGACGCCGGCGGCCGGCGCCAGCGTCAGCGACACCAGGATGCCGAGCTTGGCGGCGTCCAGTCCGCCCGAGGTGCCGGGCTCGACAAAACGGTTGCGCACGATGTGCTGCAGGATCACGCCGCAGACGGACAGACCCACGCCGGTCAGCACCAGCGCCGCCAGGCGCGGCAGCCGGCTGGCCGTCAGCGTCAGCCAGGCGTCGCCCGACATCGAGAAAAGCTGCCGCCATTCCATCTGCCGCGCGCCGATCAGCACCGACGCGCAGCTCAATGCGAGCAGCAGCAGGGACAGGCGCAGACGCATCAGGGCCGCGCTCCGTCGGCCGCCGTGATGCGCCAGCCCTTGGCCGCCTGGCGCTGGGCCAGGAACTCGGCATAGCGGCCCCGGCGCTCGCGCAGGTCGGCCGGCGCGCCTTGTTCGACGACGCGGCCATCCTCCAGCACCACGATCTGGTCGGCCATCGCCACGGTGGACAGCTGATGCGCGATCACGACCAGCGTGCAGCGGCCGCGCAGTCGCGCCAGCGTCTCGGCGATGACGTGCTGGTTCTCGGCGTCCAGCGCGGCGGTTGCCTCGTCCACCAGCAGGATGGGAGCATTCTTGAGCAGCGCGCGGGCGATGGCGATGCGCTGGCGCTCGCCGCCCGACAGGCGCGCGCCGCCTTCGCCGACCGGAGTGTCCATGCCTTGCGGCAGGCGCGCGACGATCTCCGTCACGCCGGCCTGGCGCGCGGCTTGCATGAGTTCGGCCTCGGTGGCGTCGGGCTTGCCGACGCGGATGTTGTCGGCGATGCTGCCCGTGAACAGATAGCTGTCCTGGAAGATCTGGCTGAGCTGGCCGGCCAGCTGCGCGCCCGACATCCTGCGCACGTCGACGCCGCCGATCAGCACGCTGCCCTGGCTGGCGTCGAAGAAGCGCGCGATCAGCCGCGCCAGCGTGGTCTTGCCCGACCCTGACGGGCCGATCAGCGCCGTCATGCTGCCCGGCGCGATGCGCAGATCGATGCCGCGCAATACCTCGGCTGCGTCGGGCTCGTAGCGGAAATGCAGGCCGCGCAGCTCGATGGCGGCGTCGCCCGGCGCCTGGGGCGTGTCCGTCTCGGGCAGCGGCTGGACGGCGAACAATTCGCGGATCGCGTCGAGCTGTCCGCGCGCGCCGCGCAGCGCGTCGCCGTAGCCGGCCACTTCCAGCAGCGGATCGATGTAGCGCCCCACCAGCAGCAGAGCGACGATGGCGCCGATCACGTCGGGCGTCGCCAGGGCGCCGCCCAGGCTGCCGTTCAGCCACACGGCCGCCGCGACCAGCAGCGCGGCGAACACGGCCTGGATCGCCCACACGTTCAGCACCGCCGCCAGCGAGGACAGGAAGATCAGCCGCGTCGCCGATTGCCGTTGCCGGTCCACCGCCTGCTCCAGGAAGCGCATGCCGCCGCCTTCGCCATTGAAGGCGCGCAGCACCGACTGCGCCTGCGAAAACTCCACCATGCGCTGGCTGGCGCCGGCGTAGCGTTCATGGAACGCGCCGTCCGCGCGCCGCGCCAGCCGTCCGGTCAGGAACAGCACGCCGGCCAGCAGCGGCAGCGCCGCCAGCGCGATCAGCCCCAGCTGCCAGTGCAGGGCGAACAAGGCGCCGACGATGACGAAGGGCGTCACCAGGCCGCCGATCACCGGCGTGAATACATGCGCGGGCAGTTGGGCCACGGCCATCGTGCCTTGCGTGACGATATGGGACAGGCGCGCCGTGTTCTGCGGCATGAACCAGCCCACCGGCAGGCTGGCCACATGGTCGCCCAGGCGGTGGCGCGCGGTTTGCAGCACTGTGGTGCCGACGCGCACGCCTGCCTGTTCGACCCGGCGGCGCCAGGCCCAGCAGGCGATCACGCCGGCCAGCAGCACGGCCAGCCAGCGCGCGGCGCCGCCCAGGTCGCCGGCCAGCAGCCGCGAGAGCAGCGGCGCCAGCGCGGTGATGGTCAGGCCGCAGAGCAGCCCATGGGCCACGGCCATCCAGGCATAGCGGCGGAAGACGGGCGCGTCTTCGCCCAGCAGTTGCAGGAAGGTTTTCAGCATGAGAATTCCGGGAGATGCGCGGACGCTTCGTAGCCGCCCATGGCCCAGAGGCGCGCGTAGCGGCCCTGTTGCGCCAGCAGTTGCGCATGCGTGCCGTGTTCGGCGATGACGCCGCCGTCCAGCACCAGGATGCGGTCGGCGTGCATCACGGTGTCGAGCCGGTGCGCGATCACCAGCAGCGTGCGGCCCTGCGCGAAGCGCGACAGGGCGTCCTGGATCGCGACTTCATTGCCGGCGTCGGCGGCGGCCGTGGCCTCGTCCAGCACCAGCACGGGCGGATCCAGCAGCACGGCGCGGGCGATGCTCACGCGCTGGCGTTCGCCGCCCGACAACAGGGCGTCTTCGCCGATCACGGAGTCGTAGCCGCGCGGCAGCGCCAGGATGCGTTCGTGGATGTTGGCGGTGCGCGCGGCGTCCTCGATCTCTGCCTGGCTGGCCGAGGGCCGGCCCAGCGCGATGTTGTCGCGCACGCTGGCGTGGATCAGGCGCACGTCCTGCAGCACGAAGCCGATGCGACGGTACAGCGCCGTGCTGTCGAGCTGCCGCAAGTCGGCGCCGCCCAGCGTGATGCGGCCGCTGGTGGGGTCGAAGAAGCGCAGCAGCAGCCGCGCCAGCGTGGATTTGCCCGCGCCCGACTGGCCGACGACGGCGGTGACCGTGCCGGGCGCGAGCGTGAAGCTGAGGTTCGACAGGGCCTGATGCTCCGGGCCGTAGGCGTAGCTGACGTCCTCGAAACGGATTTCCTGGCCGTCGGGCTGCTGCTGTTGGCCGGGCGCGGGGACGTCCAGCGTGGGCGTTTGCAGCAGCGCCTGCACGCGCTGGGCCGCGCCGGCCGCGCCGCCCAGGTCATGCAGCAGCGTGTGCAGCAGCAGCATCGGCGCGCAGATGCCCGGCGCGACCAGCGCGAAGGGCAGCACGTCCAGCGGCATCATCCAGCCCAGATGCGCGTACAGCAGGCCGAAGGACAGCACCAGGCCCAGCACCGTCACCGGGGCGATCATCGCGTGGGCATGGGCCATGGTGCCCACCAGCGGGCGCGCGAAGGCGGCGAAGGCGCGGGCGAAGCCGTCGACCGCCTCGCGATAGCCGCCATGCGCGCGGCCAGTGTCGCCGAAGGCCTTGACCACGGGTATGCCGTTGACGAACTCGACCGTGGCGCTGTTGATGCGGCCGAGCCGTTCCACGAATTCCTGCATGTGCGCGCCGCTGGCCTTCATGGCGCGGCGCAGGAACAGGAAGAAGCCCGGAAACGGCAGCAGCGCGACGATGGCCAGGCGCCAGTCCATGGCGAACAGATAGACCGCCGACGCCACGATGGCGCCCGCCGCGCGTCCCACGGCGGTGTAGAAGTGCGCGGTCAGGCTGTGCAGGGTGGCGATGTCGTCCTGCAGCACCTGCTTGACCTCGCCCGAGGCGCGCTGCGTGAACCAGCCCAGCGGCACCTGGGACAGCCGCCGCGCGGCGGCCAGGCGCAAATGATGGGTGAGGCGGTTGTCGGCCAGGTGGGCGGCCAACTCGCCGGCCAGGATCAGCACCATGCCCGCGAACAGGCTGATCACGCTGGCGATGACCAGCGTCCAGATGTCGCCGCTGGCGCCGCCCAGGGCGATCTGCGCGATCCGGACCATGCCCGCCAGCGGCGCCAGCGTCAGCGCGGTGCCGGTCGCGGCCAGCGCCGCCGCCAGCATCAGGCGGGCGCGGATGGGCGCCAGGGCCCAGCGGATCGGGGAGGGAGGTTTTGGGCCGGCCGCGGCCGCGTCACGAGCGCTCATGGAACAGGGGCATCCAGGAATACGGAATTGGCGGGTTTCCCGCCCGGTCGCCCCCCGGAGGTTGGGGTGGGATCGTCATGGAAACGCAGACGTAAATGAGAATCTGAACTAATCAGATGAATTAGTTTACGAATACTAAACTAATTCGGCCAGCGAAGTAAACTCCCTGTTCAGAGGCTGGCGCGGCAGAGCCACAGGTTGCCGCCCATCACACGGAGACTCCATGCCCCCCGACACCCCGCCCGCGGCTCGCGGACGCCCGCGCACCATCACGCGTGAACGGATTGCCGATGCCGGCATCGCCGTCGGCCTGCCGAACGTCAGCTTCGTCAATGTCGCCGCCGCGCTCGGGGTGAGCCACATGGCGCTGTACAAGCGGGTGGAAAGCCTGGAGGCGCTCAAGCTGATGGTGGCCGAGGAGATCTTCACCCGCTGGCCGGTGCCGCATGCCGGCGCCGATACCCATCCCGAACTGAGGGACTACCTGGTCGCGCTGGTCATCTCGCTGCGCGACATGGTCAAGACGCATCCCGGACTGGCGCCGTACCTGCTGCGTCCGTCGGTCACGACCCAGCCCATGATGGCCAAGATCCACGGCCATCAGACCGAGGTCGCGCGCGTCTACGGCGTGTCGCCGGACCAGGCCCGCGTGCTGCTGGCGACGGTGGCGTTCCACTGCATCGCCGTGGCCGACACGGTGTATTCGGTGGCGGGGGAAGAGCCCGCAGCCAGGCCGGACCGCGCCACCGAGGAGGCCCAGGTCGAGGCCGAGTTCGCGCAGGGCATGTACGCGCTCATCGTCGGCGCGTTGGCCGTGCTGGAGCAGCGCGAGCCGTTCGACCCGGAGCTGTTCCAGGCGCGGCAATAGGCCCGGCGCAATGAAAAACGCCGCCAGGATCGCTCCTGGCGGCGTTTTGCTGTCGCAGCGGGACGGCTCAGTCCTGGCGGCTGGTCACTTCGACCAGGTGGTAGCCGAACTGCGTCTTGACCGGGCCCTGGACCTCGCCGACCGGGGCGCTGAACACCACGGCGTCGAATTCCTTGACCATCTCGCCACGGCCGAAGGTGCCCAGGTTGCCGCCGTCGCGGCTGGACGGGCAGCTGGAGTTTTCCTTCGCCACCTGGGCGAAGTCGGCGCCGTTCTCGATGGCGGTCTTCAGTTCGTTGGCCTTGGCTTCGGTCGAGACCAGGATGTGGCGGGCGGCGGCTTTTGCCATGAGAGGCTCCTTGCGGGAAATCGGTTGGGGTGGGGAGAGTAACGCATTTGGGCGGACCCGGCGCCCAGCCATCATAGACGGCGCGCGTTGCCGCGGTGGTTTCCAGTGGTCAAAAAAAGGGACGCCGGCAAAGGCCGGCGTCCCGATGCATGCGGTGGGCGCCGTCATCGGCGCCGTGGGGCTAGCGCACCGGCCAGCCGTAAATCAGGCCGCCGTCGCGATACGAGGCGTTCAGGCCGCGCGGCAGCTTCAGCGGGCTGCTCTCGCCCAGGTTCTTCTCGTAGCTTTCGCCATAGTTGCCGATGCGCTTGATGACGTTGTAGGCCCACTTGTCATCCACGCCCAGGTTCTTGCCCATGCCCGGCGTCACGCCCAGCAGGCGTTGCACGTTGGGGTTGGTGCTTTTCAGCATCTCGTCCACGTTCTTGGAGGTGATGCCGTATTCCTCGGCTTCCATCATGGCGTACATGGTCCAGCGCACGATGTTGAACCACTGCTCGTCGCCCTGGCGCACCATGGGGCCGAGCGGCTCCTTGGAGAAGTTCTCGGGCAGGATCATGTACTGATCGGGATTGGCCAGCGTGCTGCGCGCGGCGGCCAGCTGGGATTTGTCGCCGGTGAAGGCGTCGCAGCGGCCCACGGCGAACGAGCGGATGATCTCGTCCAGGCGCTCGACCACGACGGGCTTGAACGCGATGCCTTGCGAGCGGAACCAGTCGGCCAGGTTCAGCTCGGTGGTGGTGCCGGGCTGCACGCAGACCGTGGCGCCGTCCAGCTCCTTGGCGCTTTTGACGTTCAGGGACTTGTTCACCATGATGCCCTGGCTGTCGTAGTAGTTCACGCCCACGCCGATCAGGCCCAGCGTGGTGTCGCGCGTCAGCGAGAGCGTGGTGTTGCGGGTCAGCACGTCCACTTCGCCGGATTGCAGGGCGGTGAAGCGCTGCAGCGCGCTGATCGACAGGATCTTGGCCTTGGACGCATCGCCGAACAGGGTGATGGCGATCGCGCGGCACAGGTCTACGTCCAGGCCGACCCAGTCGCCCTTGCTGTCGTTGGCCGACAGGCCCGACACGCCGGTGGACACGCCGCACTGGACGAAGCCCTTGTTCTTGATGCTGTCGAACGTCGCGCCGGCGTGGGCGCTCCAGGACGAAACGAACAGCGCGGCGCCCGCCGCGGCAAGTTTCAGTGCTTTCATGGTGTCTCCGTACCGCAGGGATATGTCTGTTTTCGCGTCAGCCGGGAGGCTGAAGTGCGGCGAATGGTAGCGACGGGTCCTGGAGGGGAGTATCGGGGAATTCCCTTTAAGTCCAAGGAGCGGAATTTACGGGGCGGGCGCGATCGCTAGCGCGCGGCATCGTGCTCGATGAAGGCGTCAGCAGCTACATGGAATCGCTGCACCAGGGCGGCAATCTGCCGGGTATTGAACGTCCTGCGTCCTGCCAGGATCTCGGAGATCACGCTTTGACTGCCGACTTCGGGCAGGTCGGACTGAGTGAGCCCATGTTGATCCATCAGGAAGCGCAGCACCTCACGGGGCGATGAGACCGGGATGGCGTAGTGGTCGGCCTCGTACTCATGCACTGCCGCCGTCAACAGATCCAGCAGATCGGCCAGCGGATGCGAGGCGTCTTCGCGCGCGGGCGTGTCGCGGGTTTCGTCCAGAATGGCTTCAATCAACGCCAAGGCGCGGCGGTGATCTGCTTCGCTACGGATCGCGCCCACGCCCGCCACCGTGCGGAATGCGTCATAACTGCGGGCCAATTCGGCCAGATGGGGGATTACGGCTGCCATGAGTCGTACTCCTTGTGCGTAAAGACATGCTTGATGAAGACGGTTTGCGAACGGAACATGACGTCGGCAACGATGCGGTACTTGTTGCCCCCGACGTTGAAAACAACGTATCCATTCACCCAGTCGACGGTGTTGAACACCCTCTTCAGCATCGGGAAATCGGCGGCCCGGGCATGCATCAGCGTGGTATGCCAATGGGCCAGCGCATTGGCGGATCCGGGGTGATGTGCCCAGAACTCGCGCAATGCTTGCTTGGAGATGATGTGCATAGGCATGAATATCGCAAATTCAAATAAAAATTGCAATTACAGATAATGATAGGTATGGCCCGACCATCCATCAGCGTGGGTTGGAACGTCCTGTCGTCGGGGGCGATGTTGAGGCTGATGCCATCACGATGTTGCGCTGCTGAGCAACTGCACTGTACCGATCGCGTATCGCAGAGGGCAGGTTTGATCTGCATGTGCAAGCCCACACTCCGTTCCGCGTGTTCAAGCAAGGCCAGGGTCAGGTCGGTTGGCTGGTAGCCGTCCCGCGACCGCTCGAAACGTCGTTGCTGCAAACCACGCTCAATGCGCTGACCACCAATATTCCTGCTGGCTGGGGGCTGGTGCCTGACAACATGACGCTGGACCTGAACATTGTCTTTGCGGAAGCATGGTTCAGCAAAGGGGAGCCGCGCGCCAAGGGTCAAAAAACTCTTGGGCACCTCGCCAAGAGCCTGTGGGGCGTTTTCTCGAAGAAAGCGACCCCTGGCGCTCTGCTGGCGCGTCGCGCTCTACGGCCCGCTAAACGCGCCTGGAAGACTGTGCACTTTTACGACCCTAGTCCTTGAAAGCGACCAGATAGTAGCACTACAATTAGCACTATTAATAGGTCAAGGAAAAGATCATGTCGCATCTTATTTTGGCGGAAATCACCGCGAGCGTGTCAGAACTCAAGAAGAATCCGATGGGTACTGTCGCCGCAGGCGAAGGCTTCCCGGTTGCCATCCTGAACCGGAATGCCCCAGCGTTTTACTGCGTGCCGGCGAAGGCGTATGAAGCGCTGATGGAGCGGCTTGAAGATATGGAATTGAACGCCCTGGCCGACGCGCGGCAAGATCAGGCCGTTGTTAAGGTCAAGCTCGATGAGCTTTGATCTCGGGTTCCTCGACGAGGCGCTCAAGGAATGGCGCAAGCTCGACCGCAACACGCGGGAGCAATTCAAGGCCAAACTGGCCGAGCGCCTGACCAACCCGCGCGTACCGGCCGCCAAGCTCGGCGGCCACAAGGACCGCTACAAGATCAAGCTGCGCAGCGCCGGTTGTCGCCTGGTGTATGAGGTGCGCGACCGTGAGCTGATCGTCGTGGTGGTCGCAGTCGGCAAACGCGAGCGCAATGCCGTTTACACGGCGGCAGCCAAGCGACAGGCCCTCGGGGATGGATGAGGAACTGAATTATTCGTGACGTCATCGGCGCGTTCCGTCCCGAGTGCTCGGAGATTGTTTTCGATGAGGTAGAGGCTGCACGCATTGCTCATGCGGCCAACTCGCTGCATCAACAGGTTAACGCTGGCATGCTTGCAGCGGTCGATTTCGAAAGCGAGACGCGGCCTCCACGCGACCAACATTGGTCGCCATCGCGGATCGTTTAGGCTGCGCAAGCCGGGAGCCGATGAGTAATGATTTCTACTTGATATGGAGTCCGATCTTCATCGAAGAGGACGACTACCTGACGCAGCGGGCGGCTGATCGCGTGCTGGCTCACAATGAGCTGGGCGTCAGGCTTTGAGATTGGCCGGGGGCGGACGACTAAAGCGGAACGCCGTGCGGAACCAATGCGGAACAGCACCACATAGCGTATATGGGTTAGTGCTGTAAGTGCTTGATTTATAAGTGGTGCCCGAGGCCGGAATCGAACCGGCACGCCTTGCGGCGGGGGATTTTGAGTCCCCTGCGTCTACCAATTTCACCACTCGGGCAGGAGGGTCGCGAGCGCGTCGGGGTTGGCAAAATGCTTTGGCACCATGCCTGGGCTGATGCCCGAAAGACGGCTGCGGGAGAAGCGAAGACCGCGATTATATGCGGCCTGGGAAAAATTGTCAGGCGGCGGCCCCGGGGTAGGGCGCTGTTGGCGGCTCGCCGACTAGCAAGCCTTGCCGGTAGCGGTAAGGCGCCGGACGGTTGTGCCGTCCGGCCAGCGCCCGCCTATTTCTTCTCGGGCAGGAACCAGTTCATCACCAGCGCGCAGATGCCGCCGGTGGCCACGCCCGATTCCAGCACGCTCTTCACCGCGTGCGGCAGGTGCGACAGGATTTCCGGCACTTGCGACACGCCCAGGCCCAGGGCAAGCGACACGGCGATGATGAGCAGGGCGCGGCGGTCCAGGCGGATGCCGGCCAGGATGTTGATGCCCGACGCGGCCACGGCGCCGAACATCACCATGGCGGCGCCGCCCAGCACGGGCTCGGGCACGGCCTGCAGCACGCCGGCCACGGCCGGGAACAGGCCCAGCAGCACCAGCATGCCGGCGATCCACAGGCCGACGTGGCGGCTGGCGATGCCGGTGAGCTGGATGACGCCGTTGTTCTGCGCGAACACCGAGCTGGGGAAGGTGTTGAAGACGCCGGCCAGCAGCGAGTTGGCGCCGTTGACCAGCACGCCGCCCTTGATGCGCTGCATCCACAGCGGGCCTTCCACGGGCTGCTTGGACACCTTGCTGGTGGCGGTCACGTCGCCGATGGCTTCGAGCGAGGTGACCAGGTAGATGATCAGCATGGGCACGAACAGCGACCACGAGAAGCCCAGGCCGAAGTGCAGCGGCGTGGGCACCTGGAACAGCGCGGCTTCGCGCGCGCCGGTGAAGTCCAGACGGCCCATCCAGGCGGCGGCCAGGTAGCCGACGGCCAGCGCGATCACCAGCGCGGTGCTGCGCACCCAGACCACGGGCACGCGGTTCAGCAGAATGATGGTGCCCAGCACCAGGCCCGACAGCGTCAGGTTCTCGGCGCTGGCGAAGGTGCCGTTGGCCATGGCGCCGAAACCGCCGCCCATGCTGACCAGGCCGACCTTGATCAGCGTCAGGCCGATCAGCAGCACCACGATGCCGGTGACCAGCGGCGTGATCAGGCGCTTGACGAAGGGCAGGATGCGCGAGACGCCCATTTCCACGAAGGATCCGGCGATGACCACGCCGAAGATCGTGGCCATGACGGCCTCGACCGGCGTGCCCTGCTTGACCATCAGGGAGCCGCCGGCGATCAGCGGGCCGACGAAGTTGAAGCTGGTGCCCTGCACGATCAGCAGCCCCGCGCCCAGCGGGCCGAAGCGCTTGCATTGCACATAGGTGGCGATGCCGGAGATGACCAGCGACATGGACACGATCAGCGTGGTGTCGCGGCTGGACACGCCCAGCGCCTGGCAAATCAGCAGGCCGGGGGTGACGATGGGCACCAGGATCGCCAGCAGGTGTTGCAGGGCGGCGAGGAAGGCGACGGGGG
>NZ_JCBANH010000104.1:0-22827 GCF_059760925.1 Achromobacter sp. 1011791174 | reverse complement strand
GTCTGTCCGCGCGCGCCGTTCCATGCCGGGGGCTGCGTTTTTCATTACAATGCAGTCCCCGCGCGTGCCCCATGGCGCGCCTTGCCGGTGTAGCTCAGTTGGTAGAGCAGCTCACTTGTAATGAGAAGGTCGAGGGTTCGATTCCTTTCACCGGCACCAAATATCTGTCTAACGTAGTACACGAAACCCGCATCAGCTAAGGCTTTGCGGGTTTTTTCGTCTGGGATCGTCCAAGGTTGTCTATTGCCATACCCCCACCCAGATCAGGGGGTATTTTTGGGGGTATGTGGCTGTTTTCCAGCTACCCTCAGAAAAAAGTATCCCCACCATGCCCCTAACAGATACCACCTGCCGCCAAGCCAAGCCAGCCGAAAAGCCCTACAAGCTGGCCGACGGCGGCGGGCTGCACCTGCTGGTCAACCACGCCGGGAAGTACTGGCGCTGAAAGTACCGCCACGGCAGCAAGGAAAAGGTGATGGCCCTGGGCGTCTACCCTGACGTGTCACTGGCAAAAGCGAGGGAGCAACACTCAGCGGCGCGGGCCTGGATGGAAGAACATCGACTATCGGTGACGGCCAGCACCCATGCCCACACTCTGGCCTGGATGGAGAACGACGTGTTTCCCTGGCTGGGCAAACGCCCCATTACCGAAATCGACGCCTCCGAAACTCTCTTCGTACTCAAGCGCATTGATGGACGGGGGGCGCGGCATACCGCCCACAAGATACGCAGCAAAATCGGAATGGTGTTTCGCTATAGCATCCGGCAAGGCCATTGCAAATCTGACCCCGCCCGCGACCTGATAGGCACAATCCCCAGCGCCAGCACCACCCATTTTGCCGCCATCACCGAACCGGCCAAGGTTGGCGAGATGCTGCGGGCCTTTGACGCCTTTACCGGCACCTTCCCGGTGCTGTGCGCGCTCAAGCTGAGCCCTCATGCTGTTCGTCCGACCTGGTGAACTGCGGGCAGCGGAATGGGCCGATGTTGATCTGGATCGGGCAGAGTGGCGCTATCTGATCACCAAGACCAACACGGCCCACCTGGTGCCGCTGTCCAGGCAGGCGGTGGCGGTCTTGCGCGACCGGCACGCCCTGACCGGCCACGGGCGCTATGTGTTTCCGGGGGCGCGTAGCCATGAACGCCCGATGAGCGGCGCGGCCATCCCCCTCCTCGCCTGCGAGCTAAATGTGCGAGAAAAGACTCAACCCTGAGTCGCCCCTGCCGCCAGCATTGGCGGGGCCGTACCTGCAGCATCAGGGTGTGCCGGGTGACGCACTATGACGCACCTACGACGCGCACGATATAAATCCGGCCAGCCAGAGACTGGACAGTACTCTGTTCCCTGAAACGACTCATGAAAGCGATGCAACGTGTAACATCGATTGAAGCTGTATCCCACTTCCAGAGGAGTAAACGATGTTCGTAAGAGAGTTGCTGGCCGAACTAGACCTTGGCAATTCGGTTGCCGAATTTGACGCCGACTTGGACGCTTACTTCGTAGAAACACAGACGTTCCGCGCTCTTGTGCGTGGCGGCGTCGACGTTGTGGCAGGAGACAAAGGAACCGGCAAGACGGCGCTATACCGGATTCTGCGGGACCGATTTAAGGAATAGCCGGAGCTTAGAGGAATCGAGATTCTTCCCGCCTTCAATCCAACAGGAAACCCAGTCTTTCAAAGGCTCGCCCAGTTAGAAATTTTGACCGAGGCGCAATACTCGACTGTGTGGAAAAGCTATTTCCTTTCGCTTGTGGGGAACTGGCTTTTGGAGGCAGCCGAGGGGCTGGAAACGGACAAATTAGTGGCCCTAGACCGCACATTGCGGGCTATTGGGCTTCGCTCTACAGATGAATCGGCCTCCAACATTTTCTCCAAGCTCATCAACTTGGTGAAACAGCGGCTCCGAGTTCGCACCGTTGAGGGCGGACTTGGTTTGACTGAGGCCGGGATGCCCATAATAAATGGCAGGGTCGAATTCGCCGACTTGGCAGAAGATCCCGATGGAGCGCAGGAAATTATTTACCATGAAGACGCGTTCCAAATCTTGAACGAAGCGCTTGCTGAACTCGACGGCAACGTATGGGTAGTCTTGGACCGACTGGATGAGGCGTTTCAGGGCTATTCCGCAATGGAGACACCTGCGCTTCGTGCGCTGCTGCGCACCTATCTTGATCTTCTCGAATTCGATCGCATAAAGTTGAAATTGTTCGTACGGAAAGATCTTTTTCGAAAAGTCGTACATGGCGGATTCGTGAATCTCACACATGTGAATGCAAAACGGCTGGACATAGTGTGGGATGAAGAAGATCTTAAAGCACTGCTCTGCAATCGCATTCGCCGCGATGAAGACTTTATGAAGCGAATGCAGATTGAAGGGCCGCTGTCTGACGACCAGATCTTTAACCTGTTGTTCCCAGCACAAATTGACGCTGGGCCTCGCAAGCCGACAACTTGGTCATGGATGATGTCTCGCATCCGAGATGGAAACGATACCAAACCTCCGAGAAATCTCGTGGATTTGGTCAAGAAGGCTCAGGAGGCGCAACAACGAATGGAGGAACGAGCCGCCAGGGAGTACCACACGGGAGCGCCGTTAATCGAGGCCGATGCTGTGCGAAGAGCATTAGTGCGCTTGAGCGAAGATCGAGTGAACGACACGCTTCTCGCGGAAGCTAGCGAGCTTGCCCCAATGTTGGAGAGGTTTAGAGACGGTAAGGCCGAGCACAATGCCGCAACGTTGGCGACCCTTCTGGAAGTCGACGAGCAGGAAGTGCGAACAATTGTGAAGCCGCTGATTGAAATAGGCTTCCTGGAAGAGATTGGCGAAGCCTACAAGGTTCCGATGCTGTATCGCGATGGGCTGAACATTAGCCAAGGTAAGGCGTACGCCCAAGCTGACGCTCCGCAAACGGAATCTTGAAGAGTTTACAAAAGTGTCCTAATTCTCGACTAGGTCGGCGGGGTCACATAGGTACACGGCCCCGTCAATGCGCACACGTGCACGCGCTACGCCAAGCGCATGGGTCATGCCAACGAAGGTGCCGATCTGATTGAATTGGGGATGGTCTCGGCCAATCACGATTACTTCATCCCCAGGGGTCGGCGAAAAATTTTTTTCGGCGATAGTCACGATCAGTTATCCAATTTTGAAGCTATTTTCGATGCGGATTTTCGGTAGTGGACCATCAAAGAACGCGGATCACGATGTCCCGACATTCGTGCAAGCTCCAGAAGCTCGAGCTTAGTTGCGAGACGGGTTATCGCTGGGGCGCGCGAATCATGGAAAGTCGGCCCGGTTATGCCAGCCGCTGCCCGTCCCAATCGATAGTTTGTGTCCAGTGTCGCGGAATCAACTGTGAAAACCTGCTCTTCGTCCAGTCCGACCATGGACTGCAACAATTCTACGGCCCTTCTGGACAGCGGTACGTCGCGAGCATCGCCATTCTTTGTCTTGGGCAGATGGGCAACACGGCGCAGCAAGTCCACGCGCGGCCAGGTCAAACCGACAATTTCAGAAGCACGCATGGCGGTTTCGAGCGCAAGCAGTAGGGCGACGGCCGACTGCTGTCGTTTCGTCGTAGGTTGACCGCCCCGATACTTGAGCGCAACCACAATTTTCTCTACCTGGTCGCCGACTAAGAGGACATTGCGCGGTGTCCTGTCCTTCGGCTTTGTGACTTCTTTCCATGATCATGATCGACATAGCGCCACTCCCCTCGCCTGGCCCGTGTCCAGATCGCCCGCCACAGGCTTATCTCGCGCAGGACGGAGACGACTTAACCAGCTTCAACCTCCGATCTCGGTACGCGGCCAAGTCTGCGGCGGTCACATCCTGCATGACCATGGCGGTTAATGTCGGTTCGTCCCGCATGAAGGCCACAATTCGCTTTATCTCCCAGTCCCCGCCGTTCTTGCTGGGGCTTATGTCCTCTGAAGTTGGATATTGCAGACACGGCCCGCGCTTCCTTTCACCGGCACCATCAGGATCAATGGCCTGGGATATTCCCCGGCAACCCATCCGCGCGCATGAAGCCGCGCACGCATCCCAGCCCGCCCGGCGTCGCTATACTTGTGCGACGCCATGCCTGCACGCCTATCGCAGGACGAGCCACCAGATTCTCCCCGCAACCTGGAGACGCAGATTCATGTTCAGCCACATCACGGTCGGCGTCAGCGACCTGACTCGCGCATCTGCGTTCTACGACGCGATCCTGCAGCCGCTAGGCCTGCGCCAGCGGCCGGTCACGCCCGATGGCGGCCCCGAATCGCGCTGCTGGATCCTCCCCGGATCGACGCTGCCACGGTTCTACGCCTACTCGCCGTTTGACCGCAAGCCGGCCACCGTGGGCAATGGCAGCATGGTGGCGTTCCTCGCCCCCGATGCAGAAGCGGTGAGGCAGGCGCATGCCGCCGGGCTTGCCGCCGGCGGCGCCGATGAAGGCGCCCCGGGTCCCCGGCCCCACTACGGCGACGGCTACTATGGCGCCTACCTGCGCGATCCCGACGGCAACAAGATTCACCTGGTCCATCGGGGCGACATCGTCTAGCACACCGGGACGGCCAGTCCCGCCATCGCGAGGCCCAAGGCCATGGTCATCGAACACCTGCAACAGCTGCTGCCCGTCTACGCGACCTATCTGATCGCCACCGCGAGTCCCGGTCCCAGCAACATGGCCATCATGGGCGTGGCGATGAGCCAGGGCCGCGCGTCGGCCCTGGCCCTGGCGCTGGGCGTCACGACCGGCAGCATGTTCTGGGCGATCCTCGCGGCCACGGGCATCTCCGCGCTCCTGGCGAGCTATGCCGATGCGCTGTTCATCATCAAGATCGCCGGCGGCCTTTACCTGCTCTATCTGGCCTGGAAAGCGGCCAGGGCGGCGCTCACGGCGGGACGCCCGTCGTCCGCAGCGGGCGGCGCGACGTCGAGCAAGCGGCAACTCTATCGCCGTGGCGTCCTGTTGCACCTCACCAATCCGAAGGCAGTGCTGGCCTGGATCGCCATCATGTCCCTGGGGCTGCGAGCCGACTCGCCCGCGTACTCGTTCCAGGCCATCATCGCGGGTTGCGCGATGCTCGGCGTGCTGGTCTTCGGCGGATACGCATTGGTGTTTTCCACGCCGCTGATGGTCCGGACCTACCAGAAGTCGAAGCGCTGGATAGAAGGGATCCTGTCCGTGGCCTTCGCCTATGCAGGCATCAGGCTGTTGCTGTCGAAGACATAGGCCGCACCGGCCTGAAGTACCGGCATCCGTCGGACATGGCGTGTTTCCAACGGCCCGCATCCGCCGTTTTGCATTCCTCGAAAATTTTGTGCATAATTCGCCCCCTCTACCTGTTCCCCGATAGCTCAGTCGGTAGAGCGACGGACTGTTAATCCGCAGGTCGCTGGTTCGAGCCCAGCTCGGGGAGCCAAGATTTCGCAGTACCCGCAGTACCCTTGAAGAGCCCGCAACCCAGGTTGCGGGCTTTTTGCATTTGCGCCGGTCGGGCGTAGCATGACGCGCATCCGCCGGCCTCGTTCCGGCCCCAGCCATCCGTCATGCCGCCATGCGCTCCCCGCGATCCCTGCCCGCCCTGGTTTCCCTGCGCGCCTTCGAGGCCGCGGCCCGGCGCCTGAGCTTCAGCCTGGCGGGCGAAGAGCTGTACGTCACGCAAAGCGCGATCAGCCATCACATCCAGAAGCTGGAAGCCGAACTCGGCGCCGCGCTGTTCGAACGCCGCACGCGCGCCGTGGCGCTGACGCCGGCGGGGCAGGCCTACTACGAGCGCGTGCATGCCGCGTTCGAGCTGCTGCGCCAGGGCACCGAGGACATCCGCGCGCCGCAGCGTCCGCGCCGCCGGCTCAGGATCGGCCTGCTGTCGTCCTTCGCCACGCGCTGGCTGGCGCCGCGACTGCCGGCGTTCAGCGCCGCGCATCCCGATATCGAACTGCAACTGCAGCCCGACATCGGCCTGGCGGACGTCGCCGGCGGCGAGGTCGACGCCGCCATCCGCTACGGCCGGGGGACCTGGCCCGGCGTGCGTGCGCGCCAGCTGATGCGTGAGCGCCTGTCAGTGGTCTGCGCGCCGTCGCTGATCGCCGGCCGGAAACGCCCGCGCTCGCCGCAAGATCTGCTGCGCCATCCGCTGCTGACCTCGCACTCCCACAATCCCTTCGAATGGCCCGCCTGGGCGCGGCTCACGGGCGTGGACCTGGGCGGCGCGCAGAACGTGCCGCTGCATGACTACAACATCGTGATCGAGGCGGCGCTGGCGGGCCAGGGCGTCGCGATGGGCCGGCACCGCATGATCGCCGCGCAGCTGGCCAGCGGCGCGCTGGTCGAAGCCTTGCCCGGCCTGGCGCTGGACGATCCACGCATCGGCTGGTGGCTGGTCACGCCCCGAGGCGCGGCGGATCCCGACGTGCAGACGCTGCACGACTGGCTGGTCGAAGCCGCCGCGCAGACCGGCGCGCCGGTCTGATCCGCGCAGTCTCGCGCCGCTTGCCTTCGATCAGGATTGCCCTGAGCCACGGAGAATGCGGCAGGCCTGCCGCCAAGCACCGGCAACGCATTACTTTTATTCATGTGTGCCCGGGGAAAATTGATTGGTCAAGGCGCTCCCGGGCCGATAGCATGACCTGAAGCTGGAACGCACCTTTCCCCTTCATTCCCTTTTCAGGCAGGTAATCCATGTCCCGCACCATTTCCGCCCGCGTCGCCGAACTCGGCCTGACGCTCGAAACCGCCTCCGCCCCCGCCGCCAACTACGTGTCCTACGTGCAGGAAGGCAATCTGCTCTATATCTCGGGCCAGATCTCGCGCAAGAACGGCCAGGCCGCCTATCTGGGCCAGCTTGGCGGCGCGGTGTCCGAGGCCGACGGCGTCGAGGCCGCCCGGCTGTCGGCGCTGGGCGTGCTGTCGCAGATCGCCGCCGCCACCGGCGACCGCCTGGACCGCGTGGCACGCGTGGTGAAGCTGGGCGTGTTCGTCGCCAGCGCGCCGGATTTCAGCCGCCAGAGCATCGTCGCCAACGGCGCCTCGGACCTGATGGTGGCGGTGTTCGGCGACGCCGGCCGCCACTCGCGCAGCGCCGTCGGCGTGGCCGCGCGCGCGGAAACCGAAACGGCGCGCGCCCTGGCGGCGCGACTGTTCAATGCGCAACCGGACGAGATCGCGCTCACCGGCGGCAATTCGCCCGGCTGGGGCGCGGCCTTTGCCGCGTTCGCGACGGCCAGTCCGTGGCAGCCCGGCGACCGCATCCTGGTGGGCCGGCACGAATGGGGCGGCAATCTCGCCTGCATGCGGCTGATCGCCGAGCGCGCGGGCGCGCGCGTGGAAACCATTCCGTCAGACCAGGACGGCTGCGTCGATCCCGAGGCGCTGCGCGCCATGCTGGACGAACGCGTGCGCCTGATCGCGCTGACCTGGCTGCCCGCCAACGGCGGCCTGATCAATCCCGCCGCCGCGATCGGCGCGGTGGCGCGCGAACACGGCATCGCCTATTTCGTGGACGCGGCCCAGGCCGTGGGCCAATTGCCCATCGACGTGGAACAGGTCGGCTGCGACGTGCTGGCCGGCGCCGGACGCAAGGCGCTGCGCGGCCCACGCGGCACCGGCCTGCTGTACGTGCGGCGCGATTTCCTGCCCAGGCTGACGCCGGCCTGGGTCGACACCCACAGTGCGCCGCTCGGTCCCGACGGCACGCCCATGCTGCGACCGGACGCGGCGCGGCTGGAATCGGCGGAAGCCTCGCTGGCGCTGCGCTGCGGCCTGGCCAATGCGCTGCGCGAGGCGCTGGACATCGGCCTGGACGCGATCCGCGCCCGCGTCGACGCCATCGCCCAGGGCCTGCGCGCCGAACTGGCCACGCTGCCCGGCGTCACGGTGCTGGACCAGGGCCGCGAGCGATCGGGGCTGGTGTCGTTCAATGTGGCGGGCCTGGACGCGCCGGCAGTGCAGCGCGCGCTGGCCGCGCAGGGCGTGACCATCGGCAGCAACGGCGTGAACTACACGCCGCTGGACATGACGGCGCGCGGGCTGGCGCAGATCGCGCGGGCCTCGGTCAGTTACCTGACCACGCAGGACGAGATCGGCCGCCTGCTGGACGCGCTGCGCCAGTTGCCGCGCCAGGGCTGAGGCGCCTCAGGCCACCGCCCGGCGCGCGAAGGGCGTCCACTTGGTGAAGACCAGCAGATTGCCCAGCATCACCAGGGCCAGCCCCAGCAGCGCCGGCATCGTCCACTGATAGCCTTCCGCATAGGTCGAGACCGACAGCGCCACCACCGGGAACAGCACCGTGCAATAGGCCGCGCGCGCCGGCCCCATGCGGCCCACCAGCGTCAGGTAGGCCGTGAAGCCGATCACCGATCCCGGTATCACCAGATAGAGCAGGGCGCCCACATAGGACGTGGAAGTGTCGAAGCGGAAGGGCTGACCGGTCGCGACGCAGCCCGCCAGCAGGATGGCCGCGCCGTACAGCATGCCGTAGGCGTTGCCGGTCAACGGCCGGATGCCTTTGCGCTGTTGCAGCGAGGACAGCATGTTGCCGGTCGAAAAGCAGAACGTGCCCAGCAGCGCGAAGCCCAGGCCCAGCAGCGTCTCGTGGCTGGCCTGCTGGCTGGCCAGTTCGGGCCAGAACAACAGCACCAGGCCCGTGAAGCCCAGCGCGCCGGCCAGCATCACGCGCGGCGCGACGCGGGTGCCGAACCACAGGCGGGCATTCAACGCGTTCCACAGCGTGGCGGCGGAAAACACCACCGACACCAGCCCGCTGGGGATCCATTGGGTGGCGGTGTAGAAGCACAGGAAGTTCAAACAGAACAGGCACAGGCCCTGTCCCAGGCACATCAGGTGCCCGCGCCGGTCCAGCTTCTGCAGCTTGCCCAGCAGCAGCAGGCCGGCGAACAGCACCAGGCCCGCCAGCGCGAAGCGGTAGAAGATGGACACGGGAATCGCCACCACGCCGAGTTGCAGCTTGATGGCGATCCAGGTGGTGCCCCAGATGATGACGGTAAGGAGATACAGAAAGAGATTCACGATGCGGTACGCGGCAATAAAATAGGGGACATAAAAACCGGCGGCAGGCCGCCGCTCGCCAGTAGTCTGCACCGCCCGGCCCGGCCGCGATTGCCGTTTCTTGCGCTTATTGCTCGCGCGCCCGCGCGCGTAGCGCGCGATCGCAGTAGCATGTGATTTCCATGGGCACCGTCGCGTCGGCACCCGCCGATTTCTCCGTCTTCCGCACCCTGTCCGGCTCCACTGCGACGCTGGAGCGCGCGGCCACGCTCGGCGAGGGCCTGGCGATCTCGCAATGGTCGCGCAGCGCCCGCGAAACGCTGGGCTACGACATGCCCGGCCACCACACCCTGTCGCTATACCTGCGCGGCGGCGAAAAATCCTTCCGCGTCGGCCTGGACTCGCTGCATGGCGGCGCGGGCAAGTTCTGCGTGCTGCCCGCCGAGCATTACTCGCGCTGGAGCATGAACGACAACGTGCGCTTCCTGCATCTGTACATCGCGCCGGAGCGCCTGGCCCGCGAAGCCGTCATGCGGCTGGACTGCGAGCCGCGCTCGCTGGAACTGCGCGACCGCACCTATATCCACGACGACTCGCTGACCGACGTATGCCGCTCGCTGCTGGGCACGGACTGGAGCCGCCCCGACGAACGGCTGGCGGCCAGCAGCGCCGCCGAGACCGTGCTGCACCAGCTGCTGCACCAGGGCGTGTCGCGCAAGACGCCGCAACCCGCGCGCGGCGGCCTGGCCCCCGCCGTGCGCCGGCGCGTCATGGACTACGTGGACGCGCACCTGGACGCCCCGCTCACGTTGGCTGAGCTGGCTGGCGTGGCGGCGCTGTCCACCTATCACTTCGCACGCATGTTCCATACCTCCTTCGGCGAACCGCCGCACGCCTGGGTGCGCGCGCGCCGGATCGAGCGCGCCAAGGCCCTGCTGGCCGCCGGCAAGAGCGACCTGGCCAGCATCGCGCAGGCCAGCGGCTTCGGCAGCGCCAGCCATCTGTCGCGGGTCTTCCGCGACGCAGCCGGCGTCACGCCGGGCCAGTACCGCGGCGCCCGCGCCGGACGCTGAGCCGGCGCGCATCTCCCCTACAATGGGGCACCGCCCGCCGCGGCCCCGCGCCGCTGTGGCAACCTGGTCCGAACCTGCCCATGCCCCTGGACGACGCCTCCCGCCGCCCGCTGCGCGAGTACTGGCTCGCCGAGATCATCCGCCTGCGCGAAACCCATTGGGGCCCGCTCGAAGACGCCGAGGCCGTGCGCGCCGCGCGCCGCGCCGAGGGCGGCCTGCCGGACCGCATCCTGGTCCGCGCCCACCGGCTCGCCGAACGCGAACAACTGCCCGCCCAGCTCCAGGGCTGGACCCGCAGCGCCCTGGCCGTGCTGGCCGCGCTGTTCGCGCTGGCGCTGTTCTCCGGCATCGGCCTGGCCCTGGGCGCGCTGGGCGACGGCGCGCGGCCCGTCAACGTGCTGTGGGCGCTGGGCGCCCTGCTGGGCCTGCACGCGCTGACCTTCCTGCTGTGGCTGGCCAGCTTTCTCCTGCGACCCGCCGCCGCCACCGGCCTGGGACGGCTCTGGCTGTGGGTCACGCGCAAACTCGCGCGCGGGCCGGACACGGCGCTGGCGCCCCAGGCCCTGCTCAACCTGCTGGCGCGCGCCGGCGCGCTACGCTGGCTGTTCGGTTCGATCAGCCACCTGCTCTGGCTGACCGGGTTGTGCGCCGCGCTGGCGACGCTGCTGACGGTGCTGTCCACCGCCAGCTACCGCTTCATCTGGGCCACCACGCTGCTCGCGCCGGACACCTTCGTCTGGCTGACCCAGGCGATCGGCTGGCTGCCGGGCCTGGCGGGCTTCCCGCTGCCCGACGCCGCCACGGTGCTCGCCAGCGACGGCGTCCAGACCTTGCCGGCCACCGCCCAGGTGCAATGGTCGCTGTGGCTGATCGGCGTGGTGGTGGTCTATGGCGTGCTGCCCCGGCTGGCCGCCGCGCTGCTGTGCCTGGTCGTGCTGCGGCGCAGGCTCGCCGGCCTGCGCATCGACCCCGCGCTGCCCGGCCACGCCGCGCTGCGCGACCGGCTGGAACCCGCCGTGGTCTCCACCGGCCTGGACCG
The DNA here is from genome assembly GCF_059760925.1 of Achromobacter sp. 1011791174. NCBI lineage: Bacteria > Pseudomonadati > Pseudomonadota > Betaproteobacteria > Burkholderiales > Alcaligenaceae > Achromobacter > Achromobacter sp. 1011791174. The sequence goes on along the minus strand of NZ_JCBANH010000104.1, from coordinate 11,717 downwards.
TCCCGTCGACCCGCTGCACGAGCCGCGCCTGTCCGCGCCGGCGCCTGCCGGGCTGGACGGCCGTCCGGTGCTGCTGGCTCTGGAACTGCCCACCGACCTGCCCTGGCCGCCGGCCACAACGCCCGCCGGCATCCAGATCGCCGGCCGGCTCGACACGCGCGAGGAACGCCGCCGCATCCTCGACGCGCTGGCCGACGCCGCCGCCTCGCGCCTCCTGATCGCCTGCGACGCCCGCCAGACGCCGGACCGGGGCACGCTCACGCTGATCGCCGAACTGGCCGCGCACGCGCAGCAGACGCGCGTCTGGCTGCTGCTGCCCGCGCACGAGGATGGTCCGGCGCGCGCGCCGCTGTGGCGCGCGCAGCTCGCGGCGCTGGGCCTGCCCGCGCAGGCCGTGCTGGCGGCATCCGCCAACGCGCTGGACTGGCTGGAGACCGGACATGGCTGATTCCCTGATCCGCATCGCCGTGGTGGGACACACCAACACCGGCAAGACCTCGCTGCTGCGCACGCTGACGCGCGACACGCGCTTCGGCGAAGTCGCCGACAGCCCGGGCACCACGCGCCACGTCGAAGGCGCGCGCCTGCGCATCGAGGGCGGCGACGCGCTGGAATGGTTCGACACGCCCGGCATGGAAGACAGCATCTCGCTGCTGGAATACCTGGAGCGGCTGGAGGCGCCCGGCGAACGGCTGGACGGACCGGCGCGCGTGCGCCGCTTCCTGGACACGCCGGAAGCTCACGGCCGCTACGAACAGGAAGCGCGCGTGCTGGCCAAGATGCTGGACTGCGACGCGGCGCTCTACGTCATCGACGCGCGCGACCCGGTGCTGGGCAAGCACCGCGACGAACTCGACATCCTGGCCGCCTGCGGCCGGCCCTTGCTGCCAGTGCTGAACTTCGTCAACGCGCCGCAGCATCGCGCCGCCGACTGGCGCGCGGCGCTGGCCCGGCTGGGGCTGCACGCGGTGGTGGAATTCGACACGGTGGCGCCCGCGCTGGATGGCGAGCGGCAGCTGTACGCCCGACTCGCCGTGCTGCTGGACCGCCACGCCGCCGCGCTGACGCGCCTGTCCGACGCGCTCGCGCGGCAGCGCCAGGAGCGCCGCGCCGCCGCCTTCGAGCTGCTGGCCGACCTGCTGATCGACGTGGCCGCGCTGCGCCTGTCCAGCCCCAATGACGCCGACGCGCTGGCCGCGGCGGCCGAACGCCTGCGCGCGTTGGCGCGCCAGCGCGAACAGGCCTGCGTCACCGCGCTGCTGGCGCTGTACAACTTCCGGCCTTCCGATATCGACGCCGATGCGCTGCCGCTGCAGGGCGAGCGCTGGGGCATGGACCTGTTCCATCCTCAGGCGCTCAAGGACATGGGCATACAACTGGGCATGGGCGCGGCCGCCGGCGCCATGGCCGGCGCGGCGGTGGACCTGTTCAGCGCCGGCCTGAGCCTGGGCACGGGCATGCTGATCGGCGCGGCCGCGGGTGGGCTGTGGCAGGGCGTGGAAAAGCTCGGCAAGCGCGTGGCGGGCAAGCTGCGCGGCTGGCGCGAGATCAGCGTGGACGACGCCGTGCTGCGCCTCCTGGCGCTGCGCCAGCGCGAGCTGATCGCCGCGCTCGAACATCGCGGCCATGCGGCGCGCACGCCCATCCGGATCGTCCCGCATGATGGCGAGGACCTGCGCAAGGGCGCCTTGCCCGCCGCGCTGAAAGAAGCGCGCAGCCGGCCCGAATGGTCGGCGCTGGGCCAGGCGCATGAAGACAGCGAACGCCGCAAGCTCATGCTGCGCGAGCTGGCGCGCACGCTGTCCGCGGACGCGCCCGCGACCTCTTGACAGCCGCCGCCCGCCTGGCGCTCAGGCACCATTCATGCGCCCTGGCAAGCACGTACTATCCCCAATCCAAACCGATTGACGCTTAAAAGAATGGCTCTATAAGATGCCTTCTGCATGGGCGTGGGTCCGTCCCCCTCATGACTATGAATCACAAAATGGGGTTGGGTGCATCGTGAAGCCGAAGTCCTGCGCAGTGATAGTCATCAAGGCTCCCGCCGGCCGACGCGCATGCCGCGCCGCGTGGCGTCCATTCCCCGATTCCGTCTCGTCGTAAGCAGCAACGCCATGCCCCGGACTCCTCCAGGGGTCGGGGCCCATTCCTCTGCCGCGCGATCCGCGCACCACACGGAGCATCAGGGCTATGCGTACTTTCCCCGCTTTCAAACAGGCTGCGCTGACGGCGGCCCTGGTCGCCTCGCTGGCCTTCAGCGCCGGCGCCGCGGCCAAGACCTTCCACTGGTCGTACCAGGGCGATGCCTCGTCCATGGACCCGATGGCGCTGAACGAGACCTTCACGCTGGGCTTCCAGGGCAACATCTACGAAACGCTGGCCGGCTACGACGGCGAGCTGAAGCTGACGCCGCTGCTGGCCGAAAGCTGGGAAAACCCCGAGCCCACCAAATGGATCTTCAAGCTGCGCAAGGGCGTGAAATTCCACGACGGTTCGCCCTTCACCGCCGATGACGTGATCTTCACGTGGAAGCGCAGCCTGACGCCGGGCTCCGACATGAAGGGCTACGGCGCCAAGGCGTCGGACATCAAGAAGATCGACGACTACACCGTCGAAGTCACCACGCCCGCGCCCAACCCCATCCTGCCGCGCGAATGGGCCTTCCTGTACATCATGAGCAAGACGTGGTCCGAGAAGAACAAGACCACCGAGGCCACCAACATCAAGGGCGACAACCAGGGCAACTACGCCAACCTGCACGCCAACGGCACCGGCCCCTTCATGCTGGCCGAGCGCCAGCCCGACGTGAAGACCGTGCTCAAGCGCTATGACGGCTACTGGAACAAGAACATCAAGACCAATATCGACGAGGTCATCTTCCAACCCATCACGCAGGAAGCCACGCGCGTGGCCGCGCTGATCTCGGGCGAGATGGACCTGGTGCAGCCGGTGCCGGTGCAGGACTGGAAGCGCCTGGAAGACGCCAAGGGCGTCAAGCCGCTGACCGCGCCCGAGGCCCGCGCCATCTTCATCGGCATGGACCAGAGCCGCGACGAGCTGCTGTTCTCGGACGTGAAGGGCAAGAACCCCTTCAAGGATCCGAAGGTGCGCGAGGCCGTGGTGCTGGCCGTGGACACCAAGATCATCAACGACAAGATCATGCGCGGCGCGGCCAAGCCGCTGGGCTCGCTGGTCGCCACCTCGATCAACGGCTATGACGAGTCCTACGGCGCGCCGTACAAGCCGGATCCCGAGCGCGCCAAGAAGCTGCTGGCCGAGGCCGGCTATCCCAAGGGCTTCTCCGTCACCATGGACTGCCCCAACGATCGCTACGTCAACGACGAAAAGATCTGCCAGGCCGTGGCCGGCATGCTGACGCGCGTGGGCATCAAGGTCAACCTGCTGGCGCAGACCAAGTCCAAGTACTTCGGCAAGATCCTGCTGCAGGCTGGCAACCAGACCAGCATGTACATGCTCGGCTGGACGCCCAGCTCCACCGACGCGCACAACGCGCTGCTGAACCTGGCCGGCTGCCGCGACGCCAAGACCGCCTCGGGCCAGTTCAACCTGGGCGGCTATTGCAACAAGAAGGTCGACGAGCTGATCACCCAGATCGGCACCGAGACCGACCAGGCCAAGCGCAACGCGATGATCAAGGAAGCCTTCGGCATCGTGCGCGCCGAGTACGGCTATCTGCCGCTGCACCAGCAGCCCATGTCCTGGGGCGTGAAGGACAACATCAAGGTCATCCAGCGCGCCGACGACGTGCTCGACCTGCGCGACGTCGTGCTGCCCTGATCCCGGGCGCAGCCTTTGCCGGGCGGCCTCGGCCGCCCGGATCGCGATACGGCCGCCCCCGCCGCCGGCTTTCTTGAGGGCCACACCCCATGCTTTCCTTCATCGCGCAACGACTCTTCCAGTCGCTGCTGGTCATGCTCACCGTGGCGCTGATCGCCTTCGCCATGTTCCGCTACGTGGGCGACCCCCTGGCCACCATGGTGGGCCAGGACACCACGGCGGAACAACGTGAACAACTGCGCGAGCAGCTGGGCCTGAACGATCCCTTCGTGGTGCAGTACGCGCGCTTCGTGGCCAACGCCGCGCGCGGCGATTTCGGCGTCTCGTACCGCCACCGCCGCCCCGTCAGCGAACTGCTGGAAGAACGCCTGCCCGCCACGCTGGAACTGTCCTTCGTGTCCGCCGTCATGGCGCTGGCGCTGGGCATTCCCATGGGCATCTACACCGCGCTCAAGCGCCACGGCGTGCTGTCCAAGGCCTTCATGGCCATCTCGCTGGCTGGCATCTCCCTGCCCACCTTCCTGATCGGAATCCTGCTGATCCTGTTCTTCGGCGTGCAGTTGCGCTGGCTGCCCAGCTTCGGGCGCGGCGACGTGGTCGGACTGGGCTGGTGGACCACGGGCTTCCTGACCAAGTCCGGCCTGCTGGCGCTGATCATGCCCGCCATCACGCTGGCGCTGTTCCAGATGACGCTGATCATGCGGCTGGTGCGCGCCGAGATGCTTGAGGTGCTGCGCGCCGACTTCATCAAGTTCGCGCGCGCCCGCGGCCTGCCGGAGCGGCTGATCAATTTCCGCCATGCGCTCAAGAACACCATGGTGCCGGTCATCACCATCACCGGCCTGCAGCTGGGCTCCATCATCGCCTTCGCCATCATCACCGAGACCGTGTTCCAGTGGCCCGGCATGGGCCTGCTGTTCATCCAGGCCATCAGCACGGTGGACATTCCCGTCATGGCGGCCTACCTGGTGCTGATCGCATTCATGTTCGTGGTCATCAACCTGATCGTCGACCTGCTGTATTTCGCGGTGGATCCGCGCCTGCGCGTGCAGAGCAAGTAAGGCACCTTCCAGGACGAACGTAAAGGAACCCGCATGACCGCCCGCATCGCCCCCTTCTTCGCGCGCGCCGCCGACAGCGACCTCTGGTACAGCTTCAAGCGCTCGCCCGCCGCCGTCATCGGCGCCCTCGTCACGCTGCTGATCGTGCTCGGCGCGGTGTTCGCGCCGCTGATCGCTCCGCAGAATCCCTTCGACCCGGGCCAGGTGCTCATCATCGACGCCAATACGCCGCCGTCCTGGGAAGAGGGCGGCAGCGCGGCCTTCGTGCTCGGCACCGACGACCAGGGCCGCGACATCTTCTCGGCCCTGCTCTACGGCTCGCGCGTGTCGCTGCTGGTGGGCCTGGCCTCGGTCGCGTTCTCGATGGTGCTGGGCGTCACGCTGGGCCTGATCAGCGGCTACGCGGGCGGACGCGTGGACAGCTTCATCATGCGCATCGCCGACGTGCAGCTGTCCTTTCCCGCCATCCTGGTGGCGCTGCTGATCGACGGCGTGGCGCGCGGGCTGCTGCCGCGCGACATGCACGACGAGCTGGCGATGTACGTATTGATCTTCGCCATCGGCACCTCCGGCTGGGTGCAGTACGCGCGCACCGTGCGCGGCTCCACGCTGGTCGAGCGCAACAAGGAATACGTGCAGGCCGCCCGCCTGATCGGCATCGGCCCCGTCACCATCCTGCGCCGCCACATCCTGCCCAACGTGATGGGGCCGGTGCTGGTCATCGCCACCATCCACCTGGCCGTGGCCATCATCACCGAGGCCACGCTGTCCTTCCTGGGCGTGGGCGTGCCGCCGACCGCGCCGTCGCTGGGCACCTTGATCCGCATCGGCAACAGCTACCTGTTCTCGGGCATGTGGTGGATCTCCATCTTCCCCGGCATCGTGCTGGTGGCGCTGGTGCTGTCCGTCAACCTGCTGGGCGACTGGCTGCGCGACGCGCTCAATCCGAAGTTGCGCTGAGAACATCATGGCCCTGCTGAACATCGACGACATCCGCATCGAATTCCCCAGCCGCCGCGGCACCATGGTGGCGGTGGACGGCGTGTCCCTGAGCCTGGAGAAAGGCGAGATCCTGGGCGTGGTGGGCGAATCCGGCGCCGGCAAGTCCACCATCGGCAACGCCGTGATCGGCCTGCTGGAAGCGCCCGGCCGGCTGGCCGGCGGCCAAGTGTTGCTCAACGGCGAACGCATCGACACGCTGACGCCGGCGCAGCAGCGCCGCGTGCGCGGCCGGCGCATCGGCATGATCTTCCAGGATCCGCTGACCTCGCTGGATCCGCTGCAGACCGTGGAAAGCCAGCTGGTGGAAACCATGCAGGTGCACCTGGACCTGTCCCAGGCCGAGGCCGCCAAGCGCGCCGTGCAATTGCTGGCGCAGGTCGGCATCGACAAGCCCGAACTGCGCGCCAAGCAGTATCCGCACCAGTTCTCCGGCGGCATGCGCCAGCGCGTGGTGATCGCGCTGGCGCTGTGCTGCGAGCCGGAGGTCATCATCGCCGACGAACCGACCACGGCGCTGGACGTGTCCATCCAGGCGCAGATCCTGGAGCTGCTGCGCAAGCTGTGCCGCGAAGAGCAGGTCGGCATGATCATCATCACGCACGACATGGGCGTGATCGCCGACGTGACCGATCGCGTGGCGGTGCTGTATCGCGGCAAGCTGGTCGAAGAGGGCGCCACCGCCAAGATCCTGGGCGACCCCGATCATCCCTACACCCGCAGCCTGATCTCGGCCGTGCCCCGGCCCGACATCAAGCTCAAGCGCTTTCCGCTGGTCACCTACATCGAGGACGTGAAGACGCCGGCGCAGCCGCTGGACATCGCCACCCACTGGCTGGGCCAGCGGCGCGACTTCGGCGGGCGCGGCGACGGTCCGCTGGTCGACGTGCGCGGCCTGGGCATGCGCTTCGTGCTCAAGAACGCGTTCCTGAAACGCAACCAGCGCACGCTGGACGCGGTCAAGAACGTCGGCTTCGCCATCGGCGAGGGCGAGGTCTTCGGCCTGGTGGGCGAATCCGGTTCGGGCAAGTCCACGGTCGCGCGGCTGATCTCCGGGCTATATACGCCGTCGGCCGGATCGGTGCACTTCGGCGGCACCGACCTGACCGCGCTCAAAGGCGAGAAGCAGCTCAATCCCTTCCGCCGCCAGATCCAGATGATCTTCCAGGATCCGTATTCCTCGCTGAATCCGCGCATGCGCGTGCTGGACATCATCGCCGAGCCCATCCGCTTCCACCGGCTGGCCGACAGCGAGGCGCAGGCGCGCCGCATCGTCGCCGACCTGCTCGACGTGGTGGGCCTGGGCGAGCGCGCCGCCCAGCGCTATCCGCACGAATTCTCCGGCGGCCAGCGCCAGCGCATCTGCATCGCGCGCGCCCTGGCCACACGTCCGCGCTTCCTGATCTGCGACGAGCCCACCTCGGCGCTGGACGTGTCCATCCAGGCGCAGATCCTGAACCTGCTCAAGGACCTGCAGGAACAGCTCGGCCTGACCATGCTGTTCATCAGCCACGACCTGCCCGTGATCCGCCAGATGTGCGACCGCGTCGGCGTGATGCGCCATGGCGAACTGCTGGAAGTGGCGGATACGGAAACCCTGTTCGATCGCCCGCAACACCCCTATAGCCAACACCTGCTGGGCCTGATGCCGCGCCTGCAATCCATGTCCCGCGAGGGGCTGGACGTGGCCGGCTAGGGTCGCATGCACAGAACCAAGGAACGAGACATGAGCGCCTCGCAGCAAACCCTGTTCATCGGCGGCCTGGTATTCGATGGATTGGGCAAGACCCAGGCCGGACACGGCGTGCTGGTCCAGGACGGCCGCATCGCGCGCGTGGCGCCGGCGGCCGAGTTCGAAGGCTATGCCGGCCGCAAGGTCGACACCGCCGGCATGACGCTGATGCCCAGCCTGGCGGACTGTCACGTGCACCTGGTCTACACCGGCGGCCCCGACCCCAACGCGCAGATGAACAAGCAGGGCCCGGCGCAGATCACGCTGACCGCGCTGGAGAACGCGCAGGCCAGCCTGCGCGGCGGCATCACCGCGCTGCGCGACTGCGGCGGCAAGGACTACCTGGAATTCGGCGTGCGCGACGCCATCGCGCGCGGCGTCTTTCCCGGTCCGGCGATCAGGGCGTCCGGCCGCATCATCTGCATGACCGGCGGCCACGGCAACCGCATCGGCCGCGTGGCCGACGGCTGCGAGGAAGTGGTCAAGGCCGTGCGCGAGCAGGTCCACGCCGGCTGCGACCTGGTGAAGATCATGGCCACCGGCGGCGTCATGACGCCGGGCGTCAGCCCCATGGACGCGCACTACAGCTACGCCGAGATGAAGGCCGGCGTCCACGAGGCCAAGCGCTTTCGCAAGAGCACGGCCAGCCATGCGCAGGGCACGGAAGGCATCCTGAATGCCGTGCGCGCCGGCATCGATTCCATCGAGCACGGCATCTTCATGGACGAAGAATGCCTGCGCGAGATGCTGGAGGCCCGGACCTACCTGGTGCCCACCATCGCCGCCGTGCGCAACATCGTGGCCAATGCCGACAACGGCATCCCCGCCTACGCGGTGGAAAAGGCCCGCGCCGTCGAGCAGCGCCACCGCGAGTCCATCCAGATGTACTACAAGGCCGGCGGCCGCATCGCCATGGGCACCGACGCGGGCACGCCGTTCAACCTGCATGGCGAGAACGCCATGGAGCTGGCCTACATGGTCGAGTTCGGCATGACGCCGGTGGACGCGCTGGTCGCGGGCACCTCGCGCGGGCACGACCTGATGGGCATGGATGGGCACGGCGCCATCCAGGACGGCAACGCCGCCGACCTGCTGCTGGTGCAAGGCGACCCGACCGAGGACATCATGAAGGCGGCCGACAAGCGCTTCCATGTGGCGGTGCTGCAGGGCGGCGTGGTCCAGGCGGGCGCGCTGCCCGGATAAGGTCCGCCCCGATGCGCCACGCTGGCGGGCGCCAATGAAAAACGGGCCGATGCGCGCAAGGCGCATCAGCCCGTAATATTGCGACGCCGGCCTCGCGGGGCCGGCAGGGCGCGCTTAGCGCTTGCCCATGAAGCCACCCATGGCCATCATCAGGAACTGTTCCAGCGGCATCTTCTTGCCGTTGAAATCGACCTGACCGTCGGCGTAGTTCAGGTAGGAAACGACGTTGTCGTTCTCGACCTTGGCCAGGCCCATGGCGCCCGCCATGGTGCCGACCATGTCGGCCTGGCCCTTGGCGGTCTTGAGGGCCTGGTCGGCCGGCGCGCCGTCCTGCTGGGCCTTGAAGGCCATCAGGTCGGCCAGGCTGGCCTTGGACAGCACGACCTTGGCGTCCAGCTTGCGCACGGTCTGCATGGCCACGTCCGGGAAGGGCGCGTCCAGCGATGCCGGCTTGGCCAGGTTCAGATCCAGGTTGAAGGTCGACGCGCCGTTGGCGGTGCGCAGTTGCAGCGGCGCCACCGACAGGCTGGGGTTGCCGGCCAGCAGCAGCTGGACGTTGTCCTTCAGGATCTGCTGCTCTTCGGGCGTGAACTGCGGCGTCTTTTCCTCGCCGCCGCTCTGCAGCATGCGATGCGAGGCCTTTTCATAGACTTCGTTCAGGGCCTTGAGCGCCTTGGGATCCAGGTTCTTCATGTCCAGCGCGAACTTGACGCCGGTGACGTCCTGGTTCTGCACATTGATCATGCCGAAGTCGAGCACGGCCTTGGCGTTGACGCCGGCGTCGGCCTCGCTCGTGTCGATGGCCATCGAGGTGTCCTTGACGATCACGGGCGGCTGGGTGGCCGAGTTGATCGTCAGGGCCTTGAAGCCGATCTTCTGGCTGCCCATGTACATGTCGCTCTTGCCCGGCGCGCCGTTGCCGGCGATCGTCAGGCCCTGCAGCGCCATGCTGGTGATATCGCTGTCGTCGGACTTGCCGGCGATGACCAGGCTGTCCGACTGCGCGTTGAAGACGGCGTGCTTGGTGCCGGTGTTGACCTCGATATCGCCCTTCATGCCCGAGAACTTCAGGCTGTTCGCATCCTTGGCGAATTCGACGGCGGCCAGGTCGAACTTGCCGTCGACATTCTTGCCATAGCTGACGCTGTACGAGCCCGACAGCGGCACCGAGCCCTTGGCGGCGGCGAACCATTCCTTGACCGAAGGCGTTTCCACGAGCTGGAAGCGGCTGGCGACCATGGCCGGAGCCAGCTTGCCACGGCTCAGGTTCGACAGCGGGAAGGGGCCGTGGTCCAGGTATTCGACGAACTCGATCTCGCCGTCATGGCCGGGCTTGCCGTCCTTGGCCGGGATCGAGAACTTGACGCGAAAGCGCTCGGTCGACGAGAACACGCCGCGCTCGAACGAGATCAGCTCGATCGAGGGCGTGATGCCGGTGCGCTCGCCGAGCTTCTGCAGATCGACGTTGCCATCCTGAATCAGTTGCTTGACGAAGGTTTCGGCCTTCTTGCCCGTGTACCAGGCAGAACCGGTCCAAACCGCGCCCAGCGCCACGACGATGCCTGCAATTGCCGCCTTTTTCATAGCAATCCTTATTTTCAAATGGATGAAAGCGCACGGATTATAGGGAGTGTGACCTAGGGAATGTACTTATTTCGTAGATAGGTCGTGCAATTTGTTACCTGGTTATACCAGGACACCCCGGCGCGCCCATGCCCGGCTGCCACATCGGCTACAATCCCGCCGTGCGCTTTGCCAATCTGCGCACGTTCGCCGGGCCCTTCGCCGCCTGGCTTCGCCCTGCAAGGGCGCTTCCCTTTTCTCCTTATTCGTACGCCTGGATTGGAGTCTCTCAACTTGAGCGACGGGCTGCCGCTGGAGTTGTTTTGACTGCCTCTTCTAATTTCGCCGACCTCGGGCTGGCTGATTCCCTGTTGCGCGCCATCGCCGAGACCGGCTACACCGCGCCCACCCCCATCCAGGCCCAGGCCATTCCGCAGGTCCTGAAGGGCGGCGACCTGCTCGCCGCCGCCCAGACCGGCACCGGCAAGACCGCCGGCTTCACCCTGCCCATCCTGCACCTGCTGTCGCAGACCAAGCCCGCCCAGCGCAAGCCGGGCCGCCCGCGCTGCCTGATCCTGACGCCCACGCGCGAACTGACCGCGCAGGTGGCCGAATCGGTGCAGACCTACGGCAAGCACACCGCGCTGTCGTCCATGGTGATGTTCGGCGGCGTCAACATCAATCCGCAGATCAGCGCGCTGAAGAAGCCGCTGGACATCCTGGTGGCCACGCCCGGCCGCCTGCTGGACCACTGCGGCCAGCGCACCATCGACCTGTCGGGCGTCGAAATCCTGGTGCTGGACGAAGCCGACCGCATGCTGGACATGGGCTTCATCCGCGACATCCGCAAGATCCTGGCGCTGCTGCCGCAGAAGCGCCAGAACCTGCTGTTCTCGGCCACCTTCTCGGACGAGATCCGCTCGCTGGCGCGCGGCGTGCTGAACAACCCGGGCGAAGTCTCGGTCACCCCGCGCAACACCGCCACCGAACTGGTCACGCAGACCGTGCACCTGGTCGAACAGCACCACAAGCGCGACCTGATCAGCCACATCATCCGCGAAAGCGGCTGGCACCAGGTGCTGGTGTTCACGCGCACCAAGCACGGCGCCAACCGCCTGGCCGAAAAGCTGGTCAAGGACGGCCTGACCGCCGCCGCCATCCACGGCAACAAGAGCCAGTCGGCCCGCACCCGCGCGCTGGCCGGCTTCAAGGAAGGCACGGTCACGGTGCTGGTGGCCACCGACATCGCCGCCCGCGGCCTGGACATCGACCAGCTGCCGCAGGTCGTGAACTTCGAACTGCCCAACGTGCCCGAAGACTACGTGCACCGCATCGGCCGCACCGGCCGCGCCCGGGCCCCC
>NZ_JCBANH010000103.1:0-23185 GCF_059760925.1 Achromobacter sp. 1011791174 | reverse complement strand
GGCTTGTGGCCGGCGCCCGTCCTAGATCGGCGGAACCTGCGTTCCGGCCTTGCTTGTGGCGGTCTCCCGGGCGGCTCTTCGCGCTGGCGCGCTGCGGCAGCCTCGGGAAACGGCCCGGCGGCGGCTCATGATGGCCGCCTTTCCCCCTGGGCTTGCTGCTAAATCCTTACGGTCTGCTTCCTGATCTTCACTTCTTGCGGGCCGCGATCGCCTTCTCGGCGGTGTTGACCAGATCCTCGCCGATCTGCTTCTTCCACTTGTCGTAGACCGGCTTGGTGATCTTGGCGAAGGCGTCGTGGTCGGCCTGGGACAGCGAGGTCACGGTGACGCCGTGGCCTTCGATTTCCTTGAGCAGCGACGGGTCTTCAGGCGTCACGCCCTTGCGCGCGATGACGATCTGCTGCTTGCCGGCGTCCAGCGCGGCCTGGCGCACGATCTCGCGGTCCTTCTCGGACCAGGCGTTCCAGACCTCCCTGTTGACCACGAAGATCAGCGGGTCGGCTACGTAGTTCCACAGCGTCAGGTATTTCTGGCCCACGGTGTAGAGCTTGGAGCCGGTGTAGATGGACAGCGGGTTCTCCTGGCCGTCGACCGCGCCGCTGGCCAGCGCCGGCTGGGCGTCGGCCCAGCTCATCTGCGTGGGGTTGGCGCCCAGCGCGGTGAAGGTGTCGATGTACAGCGGCGAGCCCACCACGCGCAGCTTCATGCCCTTCATGTCCTCGGGGCGCTTGATCTCGCGCTTGGAGTTCGACAGCTGGCGGTAGCCGTTCTCGCCCCAGGCCAGCGGCACCACGCCGGCTTTCTCGATGAGCTTGAACATCTCCTTGCCGACCTCGCCCTGCACCAGCGCGTCGATGGCGGCGTAGTCGGGCATCAGGAAGGGCAGCGAGAACAGGTTCAGCTGCTTGACCTGCGGCGACCAGTTGATGGTCGAGCCCACGGCCATGTCGATCACGCCCTGGCGGATGGCGGTGAATTCGCGGGTCTGGTCGCCCTGGACCAGCGAGGTGCCGGGATAGACCTTGATGTTGATGCGGCCCTGGGTGCGCTCGCGCACCAGGTTGGACCAGATCTCGGCGCCCTGGCCCCACGGGAAGGTGGTGCCGACGACGATGGAGAGCTTGTACTCGGGCTTGTAGGTCTGCGCGTGGGCGGGCGCCAGGCCGGCGACGGCGGCCGTGCACAAGGCGGCGGCGATCCAATTGCGGAACTTCATCTTGCGTCTCCTCTCTTCTCGTTGTGATGTCCGTACCTGTCCAGGCCGGCGCGCGGCGCGCGCCCGGCGTTCAATATCCCAGCTTGTGCGGCAGCCACAGCGCCAGTTGCGGGAACACCAGCACCGCCACCAGCACCAGGAACATCGCGCCCAGCAGCCACACCACCCAGGGCACCGTCGATTCCATCGGCACCCGCGCGATGCGGCATGACACCATCAGGTTCACCGCCAGCGGCGGGGTGAACTGGCCCAGCGCGACCTTCAGCGTCAGGATCACGCCGAACCACACCGGATCCCAGCCGTAGGCATTGGCGATGGGCATGAGCAGCGGCACGAAGATCAGGAAGATCGAGATGCCGTCCAGGAACATGCCCACCGTCATCAGCAGCAGGATCAGCAGCGCCAGCACGCCCCATTCGCCCAGCCCGGAATTGACGATCGCGTGCGTGATCGGGTCGATCACGCTGAGCGTGGACAGGGCCCAGGCGAAGATGCCGGCCAGCGTCACCACCAGCATGATCACGGCCGACAGCTCGGCGGCCTCGCGCAGGATGGTGAACAGATCGCGCGGCTTGATGCTGCGATGGATGAACATGCCCACGAACAGACCGTAGAACACCGCCACCACGGCGGCCTCGGTCGGCGTGAACCAGCCCATGCGCATGCCGCCCAGGATCAGCACCGGCGCGGCCAGGCCCCAGGACGCCTCGCGCAGGCTCTTCCAGAACGGCGGGCGCGGCAGGTGCGCTTCCAGCGAGCCCATCTTGTGCTTGCGCGACAGCCACACGGCCGGGATGATCAGCGCGAAGCCGGCCAGGATGCCGGGCACCATGCCGGCGGCGAACAGCGCCGGCACCGACGCGCCCGGCACCAGCACCGAGTAGATGATGAAGGCCACCGAGGGCGGGATCAGGATGTCGGTGGCGGCGCCGGCGGCCACCACCGCGGCCGAGAACGGGCCCGGATAACCGGCGCGCGACATGGCGGTGATCATCACCGCGCCCACGGCGGCGGCGCAGGCCGGGCCGGAGCCGGAGATGCCGCCCAGGAACATGGCCACCGCGATCGACACCAGCGGCAGCATGCCCGGACCGCGTCCGACGATGGCGATGGCGAAATCCACCAGGCGCCTGGCCACGCCCGAGCGGTCGAAGATCGAGCCGACCAGCACGAACATCGGGATCGCCAGCAGCGGGTACTTGGCCAGGCCGGCGTAGAAGTTCTGCGGCACGGTCAGGAGGCCATACCAGGGCGTGTCCAGGTTGGACAGCACGATGGCCACCGTGCCGCCCAGGCCCAGCGCCACGCCCACCGGCACGCCGATCAGCATCAGGACGATGAAGACCCCGAACAGGATGGCGGCGATCATGCCTGGCTCCGCAGGATGCGGCGCATCACGCCCAGCATGCGCAGCGAGATGGCGGCGGCCATCACCGGCAGCCAGATCGAATACCACCAGGTCGGCACGCCGATGGCGGGCGAGGTCTCTTCGTAGATGTATTCGTCGGCCACCAGCTTGACCGACAGCACCGTCAGCAGCACGAAGAACAGCAGCACGCAGCCGTTGGCGATCAGGGCCATGATGCGCTGGCGCCGGGGCGAGCCGTTGTCGGCCAGGATCTCGATGCGGATGTGGTGGTTGCGCACGAAGGCCATGCTGCCGCCGGTCATGGTCAGCACGATCAGCAGGAAGACGGAGATTTCCTCGGTCCAGGCGAAGGACTGGTCGGTGAAATAGCGCACCAGCACGTTCACGAAGGTGATCAGCGCCAGCGCCGCCAGCAATATCACGGCCAGCCAGTCCTCGATGGCCAGCGGCACTTTCACGTCGGGTTCGGGTTCAACGGGAAGAATCGGTTCGGCGGGCTCTGCGGAGGCTTCGGAGCGGGACATGGTGAGGCGGTATGGCCAGCGCGGCGGCGTGTGCGGGTTGGGGGGAGGTGTCGCAGCATCCTACCGTCGGGTTCCCGGCTGGGGTGTTCGTGTTTTCCCGTGTTTTTGGCGCTGGCCGCGCATGTTGCGATGCGGGATCGGATTTTCGAAAATCGGGATGGCCAGGCAGAATGTGCAGGAGATTCATGGATTTTCATGAATGCTGCGATGCGGGATCGAGGGTTGATCGGGGGCGAATTTTTTTGTAACACCAGGCCGGAAGCGGACGATCGAACGCCGCCCGCGCGCGCGCTCCGGGAAAACCCGCTTAACAGGTAAAATCCTCGTTTTGCTCCTTCCTCAAATACGGCGCCCGCATCGTGTCCCTTGTTCAGCATCTGCCTGGTTCCTCCGTCCTGTCCTCCTTCCGCCGCGATCGCCTGCTGGCGCAACTGAAAGAGGCCGGCCTGCCGGTGGCCGACATCTCCGCCCGCTACGAGCACTTCGTCAACACCGATGCCGCCCTGACGGCCGCGCAGCAGCAACAGCTGGCCCAACTGCTGGACTACGGCACGCCCGTGACCGGCGACACGCCCGCCAAGAGCCTGGAATTGCTGGTCATCCCGCGCCTGGGCACGATTTCCCCGTGGGCCAGCAAGGCCACCGACATCGCCCACAACTGCGGCCTGGACGCCGTGCGCCGCATCGAGCGCGGCGTGCGCTACGTGATCACGCCCGAGCGCGGCCTGCTGGGCGCCAAGAGCTTTGACGCCGCCATGCTGGCGCGCGCGGCCGACTGCCTGCATGACCGCATGACCGAAACCGTGGTCGACGCCGGCTTCGACGGTCAGGCGCTGTTCCAGACGCTGGCCGGCAAGCCCATGCGCACCGTGGCCGTGCAGGCGCGCGGCGCCGAGGCGCTGGTCGAGGCCAACGCCACGCTGGGCCTGGCGCTGTCCGACGACGAAATCGAATACCTGGCCAAGTCCTTCAGCGACCTGGGGCGCGACCCCACCGACGTCGAGCTGATGATGTTCGCCCAGGCCAACAGCGAGCACTGCCGCCACAAGATCTTCAACGCCCAGTGGGTGATCGACGGCCAGGAGCAGCCCAACACGCTGTTCGGCATGATCCGCGCCACCCACAAGGCCCAGCCCGCCGGCACCGTGGTCGCCTATTCCGACAATGCCGCCATCATGGAAGGCGGCCCGGCCCAGCGCTTCCAGGCCGGCGTGCCCGGCCTGCCGGGCGCGGCGGGCGAGGGCGCCGACCAGGCCCGCTATATCCGCCGCGACACCACCGTGCACACGCTGATGAAGGTGGAAACGCACAATCACCCGACCGCCATCGCGCCGTTTCCCGGCGCGTCCACCGGCGCGGGCGGCGAGATCCGCGACGAAGGCGCCACCGGCCGGGGTTCCAAGCCCAAGGCCGGCCTGACCGGCTTCACCGTGTCGCACCTGCGCTTTCCGGATGCGCCGCAGCCCTGGGAAGCCGACCATCACGGCCTGCCGGACCGCATCGCCTCGCCGCTGTCCATCATGATCGACGGCCCCATCGGCGGCGCCGCCTTCAACAACGAATTCGGCCGTCCCAACCTGCTGGGCTATTTCCGCAGCTTCGAGCAGACCGCCGGCGACACGCGCTGGGGCTATCACAAGCCCATCATGATCGCGGGCGGCCTGGGCAGCATCGACGCCGGCCTGACGCACAAGGACGTGATCCCGCCGGGCGCGCTGCTGATCCAGCTGGGCGGCCCGGGCTTTCGCATCGGCATGGGCGGCGGCGCCGCGTCCAGCATCAGCATGGGCAGCAACTCCGCCGAGCTGGACTTCGATTCCGTCCAGCGCGGCAATCCGGAATTGGAACGCCGCGCGCAGGAAGTCATCGACCGCTGCTGGCAGCAGGGCGAGCGCAACCCCATCATCGCCATCCATGACGTGGGCGCGGGCGGCCTGTCCAACGCCTTCCCCGAGCTGGTCAACGACGCCGGCCGCGGCGCCATCTTCGACCTGAAGCGCGTGCCCCTGGAAGAATCAGGCCTGTCGCCGGCCGAGATCTGGAGCAACGAATCGCAGGAGCGCTACGTCCTGTCGATCCTGCCGCAGGACCTGGACCGCTTCGACGCCATCGCGCGCCGCGAGCGCTGTCCCTACGCGGTGGTGGGCGTGGCCACCGAAGAGCGCCAGCTGCGCGTGGTCGACGGCGAGGGCCTGCCGGGCCTGGACGCCATCCGCGCGCAGGGCGCCGATGAAGTGCGTCCGGTGGATGTACCCATCGACGTGATCCTGGGCAAGCCGCCGCGCATGACGCGCGACGTCAAGCGCCTGCCTGGCGTGTCGGCCCCGCTGGACCTGGCCGGCATCGACCTGACCGAAGCCGCCTACCGCGTGCTGCGCCACCCCACCGTGGCCAACAAGTCCTTCCTCATCACCATCGGCGATCGCACCGTGGGCGGGCTCTCCAGCCGCGACCAGATGGTCGGTCCGTGGCAGGTGCCGGTGGCCGACTGCGCCGTGACGCTGGCCGACTACGAAGGCTTCCGCGGCGAAGCCATGTCCATGGGCGAACGCACGCCCATCGCCATGCTCGACGCGCCGGCCTCGGGCCGCATGGCCGTGGCCGAGGCCCTGACCAACCTGGCCGCCGCCGACGTGGCGCGCCTGGAAGACATCAAGCTGTCCGCCAACTGGATGGCCGCCTGCGGCGTGCCGGGCCAGGACGCGGCGCTGTACGACACCGTGTCGGCCGTCAGCGAGCTGTGCCAGGCCGCCGGCCTGTCCATCCCCGTCGGCAAGGACTCGCTGTCCATGAAGACCAGCTGGGAACAGGACGGCGAGCAGCGCCAGGTGGTGGCGCCGGTGTCGCTGATCGTCACGGCCTTCGCGCCGGTGGCCGACGTGCGCGCCAGCCTCACGCCGCAGCTGCGCACCGACGCCGGCGACAGCGTGCTGATCCTGGTCGACCTGGGTCGCGGCCGCCATCGCATGGGCGGCTCGATCCTGGCGCAGACCTACAACCAGGTTGGCGAGACGGTGCCGGACATCGACGCGCCGCAGGACTTGCGCGCGTTCTTCGTCACCATCCGCACGCTGGCCGAGGCCGGCACCATCCTGGCCTATCACGACCGTTCCGACGGCGGCCTGTTCGCCACGCTGACCGAAATGGCCTTCGCCGGCCGCACCGGCATCTCGGTCAACCTGGACATGCTGACCTTCGATCCGCAGTCGGCCGACTGGGGCGACTACAAGATCCGCCCCGAGCAGGTGGCCGTGCAGCGCGACGAGCTGACGCTCAAGGCGCTGTTCTCGGAAGAAGCCGGCGCCGTCATCCAGGTGCCGGCCGCGCAACGCGACGCCGTCATGCAGGTGCTGCGCGGCGCGGGCCTGTCGGCCCACTCGCACGTGATCGGCGGCCTGAACGCGGCCGACGAGATCGAGTTCTATCGCGACGGCAAGAAGGTCTGGGGCCAGCCGCGCGCCGACCTGGGCCGCGCCTGGAGCGAAGTGTCCTACCGCATCATGGCGCGCCGCGACAATCCGGCCTGCGCCCAGGCCGAGCTGGACGTCTGGAGCGACACGCAGGATCCGGGCATGCAGCCGAACGTGGACTTCGATCCGCAGGAAGACATCGCCGCGCCGTACATCGCCACCGGCAAGCGTCCGCGCGTGGCCATCCTGCGCGAGCAAGGCTGCAACAGCCAGGTTGAAATGGGTTGGGCCTTCGACACCGCCGGCTTCGAGGCCTACGACGTGCACATGACCGACCTGCTGGCCGGCCGCGTGGACCTGGCGGGCATGCAGGGCCTGGTGGCCGTGGGCGGCTTCAGCTACGGCGACGTGCTGGGCGCCGGCGAAGGCTGGGCCCGCACCATCCGCTTCAACAGTCGCCTGTCGGACCAGTTCGCCGCCTATTTCGCGCGCCCCGACACCTTCGCGCTGGGCGTGTGCAACGGCTGCCAGATGATGGCCGCGCTGGCGCCCATGATCCCCGGCGCCGAGGCCTGGCCGCGCTTCACGCGCAACCTGTCCGAGAAGTACGAGGCGCGCCTGGCCCTGGTGGAACTGGCCAAGTCGCCGTCGATCTTCTTCGCCGGCATGGACGGCGCGCGCATCCCGGTGGCCGTGGCGCACGGCGAAGGCTATGCCGATTTCTCGCAGCAGGGCGACGCCGGCCGCGTGCTGACGGCCGCGCGCTACATCGACAACCGCGGCCAGGCCACCGAGGCCTATCCGTTCAACCCCAACGGCAGCCCGGGCGGCCTGACCTCGGTCACCACCGCCGACGGCCGCTTCACGGTGATGATGCCGCACCCGGAACGCGTGACCCGCAACGTCATGATGTCCTGGGCCCCCGAAAAGTGGGGCAAGGCCGACGCCGGCGGCACGTTCAGCCCCTGGATGCGCATGTTCCGCAACGCACGCGTCTGGCTGAAGTAAAGCGCCAGGCATAGCTCGGGCTGCAGGCAAAAGGCCCCACCGCTTCAGGGCGGTGGGGCCTTTGTCCATGATGCGCCGCTTTCGCGACGGCGTACTCGAGACCTTGCTTTGGATCCACCGTCCTTGGAACGCCGTGTCCGGGCGGGCCCGGTATCCGGCGCGTGTCGGTGGCCTGCGGGGCTGCGCTTACCAGGGCAGCGTCACCGGCTTGGCGTCGCGGTTGTCGCCGGCGTGAATACCGGGCAGGAAGCGCGACAGGAAGGTGAACTCGTTGTAGCAGTGCATGAGCAGCGCGCGGCCGAAGTCGTCGCTGAATTCAGCCTTGAGCTGGTCCGGCGTCCAGCCGTCGGCGACCAGGTCCTGGCCCATGTAGAAATGGCTGCGCAGCGCCAGCCCCCATTTCGTGTCACGGCCGATGTGCAGCAGGCGGCCGCCCAGCACTTCGCCGGTGGGCAGGCGTTGCGGCGTCGCGCCCATGCCGACGCGGCCGCAGACGGCTGCTGAGATGGCGCCGCTGTCGCGCGCCGCGCGGTAGG
Source organism: Achromobacter sp. 1011791174 (assembly GCF_059760925.1). Classification (NCBI taxonomy): domain Bacteria; kingdom Pseudomonadati; phylum Pseudomonadota; class Betaproteobacteria; order Burkholderiales; family Alcaligenaceae; genus Achromobacter; species Achromobacter sp. 1011791174. The sequence goes on along the minus strand of NZ_JCBANH010000103.1, from coordinate 15,122 downwards.
CCTCGGCGCCAAAGAATTCGGCGGCGTCGCGGAACTGGATGGCCAGGTCGGCGGCGGGCATGCCGGTGAAGTACTCCTTCACCAGATGGATCGAACCCACGTGCGTATCGGCGCTGCCTTCGGCCCAGTCGCTGGACACGTGGTCCACGGGGTGCCACCAGATGTACTCGCGCGTGCCGGGACGCGAGCGGAACCACCATTCGAACATCTCGCCCGTGCAGTTGTGCAGATCGGTGCGGCAGGCCACGTGCAGCACGCCGTTGGGCAGCCGTTCAAAGCCGGTTTCCAGTTGCAGGGGAGCGGGGTCCAGCAGCAGGCTGGCTTGCGAGAGTTCCATGGCGCGAGTGTCCTCAGTCGTGACGGGGGGAGGGGCGCTGGCGGCCCATCGCGAGCGCGAAGGCGGCGGCCGACAGCAATGAAATCAGGCCGGCGCCGGCGAATACGACGCCGGGCCCGCCGGGCAGGAATTCCATGAAGGAAGACAGGAACTGGCCGCAGAAGATGGCCATGGACAGGTACGCCAGATGACGGGCCCGCGCGCCGTCGGCGCTATGTTCGATGACCAGGTGGTTGAGCAGCGGAATCGACAGGCCGAATCCCAGTCCATGCAGCAGGGCGCCCGCCAGCAGCGCCGGCCATTGCGCGGGCGACTGCGCCACGGTGAAACAGCCGTGGGCGGCCGCGTAGGCCAGCAGCGCGGCGACCAGCACGGCGCGGCCGCTGGCGCGACGGCCCAGCGCCGGCAGCAGCGCCGCGCCGCCCACCGCCACCAGCGAGATGAAGGACAGGAAGTAGCCGGTGCCGGCCTCATCGACGCCCAGGCCCGCGAGCCGGGCGGGCAGCATGATGATGCCGGCGAAGAACGCGACCATCGACAGCAGGGCGGCGGCGAAGGCGGTCTTGACCTGCGCCGGCATGGCGGCAGCGGTCGGGCCGCCGTGACGGGGCGTGGACGATACGGTGGGTGTGGCAGATGCAGGCGTTGCGGTCGATGCGGCGAATGCGGGCGCTGCGACCGCTGTGACGGGCACGCAGAAATGAACCAGCGCCAGCAGCGCCCAGGCGCACAGGTACAGCGCGAACGGCAGGCTCCAGCGCTGTTGCGCCAGCAGGCCGCCGGCGAACAGGAACAGCACCCCGCCCAGCTCGATGGCCATGCCCTGGCGCGCGATCATCGCCAGCCGCGCGCGGCCCGTGTAGAACGTGGAGATCAGTCCGGTGCCCGCCGCCATCACCAGCGCCGTGGCGCCGCCCAGCAGCAGCCGGTCGGCGTAGATCAGCCAGGCGCCGCGCAGGTACGGGCCCGCCGCGCCCAGCAGGCCGTACAGGAACAGGCCCAGCATCAGCGCGCGCCGCAATCCGGCCCGTTCCATCAGCCGGGCGGCGGCCGGGCCGAACAGCACCACGCCCAGCGCGGGCAGCGTGACCAGCCAGCTGCCGCCGGACCCGACGCCCAGTTGCGCGGCGACGGCGGGCAGCCCAGGAACGATCACGCAGCCCACCATGATGGTGAGCGTGGCCACGGCGAGCAGCGTATGGCTGCCGAGGGCGGATAAACTCTGATGGCCGGTGTGGGTATGCACGATTTTTGTTCCGCTTAGTGGATGTATGTTCCACTATTCGGATCGAATTGTCGTGGCTTGCCCCTGGGCTGTCAAGACACGCCAAGAGAATCGAGATAGGGAAATGAGCGAAGACAACGACTCCGCGTCGGGACGTCAGGTGATTTCGCGCGCCGCCGCGGTGCTGCGCGCGCTGGCCGAAGACAACAGCGGCCAGAGCCTGGGCCAGATCGCGAAGAAGACGGACCTGCCGCGCACCACCGTGCACCGCATCGTCGCGGCGCTGGAAGCGCAGCAGCTGGCCGCCACCACGCCCGCCGGCGTCCGACTCGGCCAGGCGCTGGTGCGGCTGGCGGCCTCGGCGCATACCGACGTGGTCGCCGCCGCGCGCCCCTTCGTCGAGGCGCTGGGGCGGCGGCTGCGCGAAACCGTGGACCTGTGCGTGTTCCGGGGCCAGCACGCGGTATCGGTCGACCAGTTCGCCTCGGACCAGGAACTGCGCGTGGTCGCGGCGGTGGGCACCGCCTATCCGATCCACTGCACCGCGCATGGCAAGGCCCTGCTGGCGCGCCTGGACGACGCGGCGCTGGAGGAGCTGCTGGGCGCGCGGCTGGAACGCCGCACCGCCAGCACCATCACCGCGCGCAAGGATCTGCTGGCGCAGCTGGCCGAGGTCCGGACTCGCGGCTGGGCACTGGACCTGGAGGAACACGCGGTCGGCATCTGCGGGATCGGCGTGCATATCGAGACCGGCCAATCCGAGCAGTACGCGCTGTCGGTCGCGCTGCCGGCCGCCCGCTACGAAGGGCAGCTCGACGCCTGCCTGGCGGCCTTGTTCCAGTGCAAGGCCGAGATTGAATCCTTGCTGGCCGGCTGATCCGGCGGCGGCCCTGGGCCGACGTCGGCGCGATGGACGTTCCGGCGGGGAAGGGCTGAAATGTAATGAGATATTTAACTTTTCATTGCATCAAGCCGTAATACAGGCACAGCCGCGCCGGCGTTCGGGCGCCCGCGCCGTCCATCCTTGCTTCCCGCCGCAGGATTTCTCCGTGCCCGGCCCTTGAACGCCTGGGCGCCGCTTTCGTGTAATCCCGGAGTGGCTCATGTTCAAGAACCTAAGCATCCGCGCGATCCTGACGACCGCGCTGGCCGTCTTTTTCGCGCTTTTCCTGGTCATCGGCATCGCCGTGCACCAACAACTGTCGTCCAACCGCAATTCCATCGAAGTCCTGCTAGACACTAACCTGGTGCGCGCCAGCGCCGTCGACAACGCGGGCGCCGAGCTGCTGCGCGCCCGCCTGGTGATGCTGGCCGCGCAGACCGCGCTGATGGAAGGCAAGTCCATCGACAACCTGGCCAGCATGCAGCGGCTGGACGGCTACCTGAAGAAGTCCGCCGATCTGATCGACAGCGTGCGCAAGATGCCCGAGACCTCGCCGGTGGGCAAGCCGCTGTTCGAGGCCGCGCTGGCCGCCTATGACGTGTATCAGCGCGACGCCATCACGCCGATGGTCGCGGCCATCCGCGCCGGCAAGGCGCAGGAGGCCGGCAAGCTGAACCTGGAGAAAGTCACGCCGCTGGGCCTGGTCTTCACCGCCGCGATCCAGAAGTATGTGGACTTCGCCGATGAAGTGGGCCAGCGCGTGGCGCGCGAAGCGTCCGCCCGCATCAACGGTGCGCTGGCGTTCCTGGTCGCCGCGCTGGCCGTGGTGGCGGCGCTGGTGGTGGGCGTGTACGCGGTGTTCGCGCGCGCGGTCTTCCGCCCGCTGCACGAGGCCGGACGGCTGTTCGACAGCATCGCCGGCGGCGACCTGACCAACCGCGTCGAGCAGCGCGCCAACAATGAAATCGGCATCCTTTACGCGGCGGTCAAGCGCATGCAGGACAGTCTGGCCCGCACCGTTTCGGCGGTGCGCCATGGCGTCGAGGAAATCCATACCGGCGCGCGCGAGATCGCCGCCGGCAACATCGACCTGTCCTCGCGCACCGAACAGCAGGCCGCCTCGCTGGAGGAAACCGCCGCCAGCATGGACGAGCTGTCGTCCACCGTGCGCCACAACGCCGACAGCTCGCGCAACGCCTCGGAGCTGGCCGTGGCCGCGTCCGACGTGGCCACGCGCGGCGGCCGCGCCGTCGGCGAGGTGGTGGGCACCATGCGCGCCATCGCCGACAGCTCCAGCCGCATCGCCGATATCGTCGGCGTGATCGAGGGCATCGCCTTCCAGACCAACATCCTGGCGTTGAACGCGGCCGTGGAAGCGGCTCGCGCCGGCGAGCAGGGCAAGGGCTTCGCGGTGGTGGCCAGCGAAGTGCGCGCGCTGGCCCAGCGCAGCGGCCAGGCGGCCAAGGAAATCAAGGGCTTGATCGACGACTCGGTGCAGAAGGTCTCGATCGGCTCGGACCAGGTGGAGGCCGCCGGCGCCACCATGCAGGAAATCGTCGCCTCGGTGCGGCGCGTCACCAGCATCATCAACGAAATCTCCAGCGCGTCCGAGGAGCAGTCGCGCGGCATCCAGCAGGTCAACCAGGCCGTCTCGCAGATGGACAGCGTGACCCAGCAGAACGCCGCGCTGGTCGAGCAGGCCGCCGCCTCGGCCGCGTCGCTGGAAACGCAATCGCAGCGCCTGCGCGAAGCGGTGGCGGTGTTCAAGTTGCAGACCGGCCGCGTGATCGAGGCCGAGACCCCGGCGCTGGGCCGGGGCGCGGAGCCGGCGCTGCTGGGCGCTTGAATCGGGGACAAAAGATGCCGCCCGTGCCGGGCGGGCATAGAATATCGGTTTGCCCACCCGCATCGCATACCTACAGGATTTCGCGCCATGAACGCACGCATCCCCGACGACGCCCTGCCTCCCACCCTAGACCCCAAGGCGCTGCAGGCCTTCGTGGACGACAAGTGGGACAACGAGATCATTCCCGCGCTGACCGATTACATCGCGGTCCCGGCCAAGAGCCCGGCCTTTGACGCCGACTGGGAAAAGAACGCCTTCATCGAGCGCGTGGTGCGCGACGCGGCGCAGTGGGTCGAGGCGCAGAAGGTCTCCGGCCTGACGCTGGAAGTGGTGCGCCTGCCGGGCCGCACGCCCGTCATCTTCTTCGACGCGCCCGCCACCCGCAGCGACAACGGCGACACCATCCTGCTGTACGGCCACCTGGACAAGCAGCCGGAATTCTCCGGCTGGCGCGCCGGCCTGGGCCCCTGGACCCCCAAGCTCGAGGACGGCAAGCTCTATGGCCGTGGCGGCGCCGACGACGGCTACGCCGTCTACGCCTCGCTGACCGCCATCATGGCGCTGGACAAGCAGGGCGTGCCGCGCCCGCGCTGCGTCGGCATCGTCGAGACCTGTGAGGAATCCGGCAGCTACGATCTGCTGCCCTACGTCGACGCGCTGCGCAGCCGCCTGGGCAACGTCGCGCTGGTGGTGTGCCTGGACTCGGGCGCCGGCAACTACGACCAGCTCTGGATGACCACCTCGTTGCGCGGCATGGTCTCGGGCACGCTGGAAGTGCAGGTGCTGGACGAGGGCGTGCACTCGGGCGACTCCAGCGGCGTGGTGCCGTCGTCGTTCCGCATCCTGCGCCACCTGCTGGACCGCCTGGAAGACAGTTCCACGGGCCGCCTGCTGCCGCAGAGCCTGCATTGCGAGATCCCGGCCGAGCGCGTCGAGCAGGTGCACGCCACCGCGCGCATCCTGGGCGACGAGGTCTGGCGCCGTTTCCCCTGGAGCTGCGGCGCCGATGGCGGCTTCGTGCTGCCCATGACCACCGAGCCCGAACAGGCCCTGCTGAACCGCACCTGGCGTCCGACGCTGTCGGTGACCGGCGCCGAGGGCCTGCCGCCGCTGTCCAGCGCCGGCAACGTGCTGCGCCCGCGCACCGCCTTCAAGCTGTCGCTGCGCCTGCCGCCGCTGGTCGACGCCGTGGCCGCCTCGCAGGAGATCAAGGCGCTGCTGGAAGCCGACGCGCCATACAACGCCAAGGTCATCTTCAAGGCCAACGAAGGCGCCGCCACCGGCTGGAACGCACCGGCCTCGGCGCCCTGGCTGACCCAGGCGCTGGACGCCGCCTCGCAGGCCTACTACGGTTCGCCCTGCGGCTACATCGGCCAGGGCGGCACCATCCCGCTGATGAGCATCCTGCAAAAGGGCTTCCCCAAGGCGCAGTTCATGGTCTGCGGCGTGCTGGGCCCGAAGTCCAACGCCCACGGCCCCAACGAGTTCCTGCACATTCCCTACGGCAAGAAGCTCACCGCCGCCGTGGCCCAGACCATGGCCGCGATGCCGGCCGCCTGATCCGCCGTCCGCCCGGCCTTGCCGCCGGGCAGGCGCGGCAAGGCGCGGGCCTGTCGGCCCGCGCTTTTCTTTTCCGGAATTCCATCCATGATCACCACCTCCGACGCCTACGCCAGCGTGCTGGAAGAAACCCAGCACTGGCTCAACCAGGCCGTCATCGGCCTGAACCTCTGTCCCTTCGCCAAGGCGGTCCAGGTCAAGGACCAGATCCGCTACGCCATCAGCGACGCCACCGACGCCGAGGGCGTGCTGACCGATCTGCAGGACGAATTGGCGCTGCTGGCCGAGGCCGACCCCGAGCAGATCGACACCACGCTGTTGATCCTGCCCGACGCGTTCGACGATTTCCTGGATTTCAACGACTTCGAGGAAATCTCCAACCGCCTGCTCAAGCGCATGGACCTGGTGGGCGAGCTGCAGGTCGCGACCTTCCATCCGCAGTTCCAGTTCGCCGACACCGAGCCGGACGATATCGAGAACTGCACCAACCGTTCGCCGTATCCGATCCTGCACCTGCTGCGCGAAGAGAGCATCGACCGCGCGGTGGATGCGTTCCCGGACGCCGCCGAGATCTATGAGAAGAACATCGAGACGATGAAGCGGCTGGGTGTCGAGGGGTGGAAGCGGCTGATGCGCGCGCCCTGAGCGGGTGGCGCGTGGCGGACCGTCAATTTTTGAACGCGTCGTGCTGCTGGACCGCCGCTACCAGGTTTGGATATAAGAAGGACTCGACCAGCCTTTGAAAATTCGCGTCCGCGCTCCCCGCGCGCGGCCCGTGTCTGCATGTCTTGTTTTTGTTGCCCTTCAATCCAAGCAAGAAACCTGGAGCAAGAACCATGATACGCACGCTGTATTGCACCGCCCTGTTCGCCTTGACGACCGTGGCCCAGGCCGCGCCATCCTGCCCGCTGGCGCATTGGGACGATTACGGCGGCACGCAACTGTTCCGCAATGCCGGGCAGGGCGCCTACGTGTTCGCCACCACGCATGCGCAGGTGGATGCCGATGGCGCGCCCAACGCCTATCACCCTGACGATGTCGGCCTGAATTGCAAGACAGGCACGGGATTCAAGGGCCTGGATTGTCCGGCCAATGGCGGCTATCCGAATGGCGACTGGTGGCCTTCCGCCATCGTTCCGGATCCGAAGAACAAAAAGAAGGGCTACGTCCAGCCTGACGGCGAGTTCAAGGGATTCTTCGTGTCGCAGACGTCGCTCAGGGACGGTGCCCGGTCGGATCTGGATCCGGCCAAGTATGTCAACGCCGCGGCGGTGCCTTACCTGGTCTTTCCCGGGGCATTCCATCAGAAAGCGGGCACGGGAACGCTGGGCGACCTGGGCTATGCGGTGAACCTGGACAACGGCAAGACGTCGGCGTTCATCGTGGCGGAGGTCGGGCCCTCGGATGCGAAATTGGGGGAAATGTCGATTGCCCTGGCGCAGGCGCTGGGCGGACAGAACCCCAATCCGCGCACGGGCGCCGGCAAGCCGGACGGCAAGATCGCCTACGTGGTGTTTCCGAAAAGCCGGGCCAATCCCGCGTGGCCCCTGACCAATCAACAAATCGGCGACCGCGTCCAGGACCTGCTCAAGCAGTTGCCCGGGGGCATGGAGACCCTCAAGGCTTGCGGCGCCGGCGCGAAATAGGCGCCGGGCCCGCGCCGGTCCTCATTCCTCGTTGGCCCACTCCACCTGCACGCCCAGGCTGCGCAGGTTCTCGACGAAGCGCGGATGGGCGCGGCGGATCGGCGTGGCGTTGCGGATCTCGGAGCGGCCCTTGATGCTGCTGGCCACCATGAACAGCGCGATGGCCACGCGGATGATGTAGGGGCTCTCGACCACGGCCGGCGTGAGGGCATTGCCGCCGAAGGTGACGACGCGGTGCGGGTCCGACGAGAATACGTGGGCGCCGAACTTGGACAGCTCGCCGGTCCAGCCCAGCGCGCCGTCATAGACCTTGTTCCAGAACATGGCGTTGCCTTCGGCGCACACGCCCAGCGCGATGAAGATCGGCAGCAGGTCCACCGGGAAATACGGCCAGGGCGCGGCCTCGACCTTGGTCAGCACGTTGCTGGTGAAGGGCGTCTGCACCTTCAGCGGGCCGTCGCGGAATGCGCGCGACCAGCCGTCCTTGTGTTCGATGCGCACGCCGAACTTGGCGAACGTGCGGTCGATCAGCGGGAAATTGCCCGGCGTGCTGTTGCGCACCACCACGTCGCCGCCGGTGATCGCGCCCAGCGCCAGGAAGGTGGTGATCTCGTGGAAGTCTTCCTCGAACGTGAACTCGCCGCCCTTGAGCGCCGCGCCGCCGCGCACCGCCAGCCGCGAGGTGCCGATGCCGTCGATGTCCGCGCCCATCATCGCCATGAAGCGGCAGAATTCCTGCACGTGCGGTTCCGACGCGGCGTTGGTCAGCGTCGATTCGCCTTGCGCGGCGGCCGCGCACAGCACGAAGTTCTCGGTGGTGGTTACCGAGGCATAGTCCAGCCAGTGATGGGTGGGGTGTAGCGGGCCGCTGCTGCGCACCAGCAGCGAGCCGTCGGCGCGTTCCACCTGGCCGCCGAAGGAGCGGAAGATGTCCACGTGCGGATCGATCTCGCGCACGCCCAGCGTGCAGCCCTTGACGTTATCCTCCAGCCGCGCCACGCCGAAGCGCGCCAGCAGCGGCGGCACCAGCATGATGGACGAGCGCATTTCCTCGGGCAGCCGATGCACGGCGGCATCGAAGCGCGTATCGCGATGGTGCAGTTCCAGCACGCGGGTGGTTTCGTCCAGCTTCACCTGGCTGCCCAGGGCGCGGAAGATGTCCAGGATCTTGCGCACGTCGGTGATGTCCGGCACGCCGTTCAGCCGCAGCGGCTGGTCGGTCAGCAGCGTGGCGCACAGGATCGGCAGGACCGCGTTCTTGTTGGCGGAAGGAACGACGCGGCCGCGCAGGGGCGTGCCGCCGTGGACGATGAGGTTGGACATTGGGGGAAGGCGGGTAAGGCGTTGGGGAAAGCTGCCCGGGGATTGTAACGTCGGCGCGGCCGCCCGCCGGGGCGGGAAGGATTGCCAAAGGTGTCAGGCTACGAGGCTTTGCGACAGGAAGCGTCGGTGCCGGTGCCCACTGCGGCGCGCCTGATTGGGCGAGGCCGCCGCGCTCAGGCCACCGGGCGCGGCGGCGTCCAGCAGAACCATCGCAACACGGGCTCCGAACCCGGCGCGTCCGGATCGTCATGCTCGAATCCAACTTCCACGCCGCCCTCGGTCAGCGCCACGAAGGCATAAGGCGGCGAATACGGCCGGATCGAGCGGATGCCGATGCCCAGCGCCGCCGCGGTCGCCTCGAACTGCGCCAGCGAGGTGCCCTCGCGCAGCGGGCCGGGATCGGCGAGTTTCAGCGGTCCGCCGTCGGGCGTGCCGCGCCGGCCGCTGAAGCTGTCCACGAACAGCGTCGTCAGCTCGGACGGCGCGGCGAAATGGAATTCCACATCGCCATAGGCCAGGATCAGCGGGAAGCAGCGCGCGTCGCCCGCGACATAGGCGCGGTCCAGGTCGCCGGGGGCGTAGGCCTCGTCCGGCGCGCCCAGCGCCAGGAACACGTCCTCGGGCGTGCAGTGGACCTTGGGTGTGTAGGGCCCGAAGGCGCCCAGGCGCAGGAAATCGAGCAGGGAGATGGGTGTCATGTAAGGGGGCGCGGACTTCTGGTCGGGCGCGGGGTCGAGGTTCGGGATGAGGATGGCGGGCTGGCGCCTGGTTTCAAGCGCCGGCCGCAGCCTGCGCGGATTCTACGATTTGTCCGCGCAGCCAGGCATGGACGGGATCGTCCTGGAAGCGCTCGTGCCAGATCATGGCGGGCGACAGCGGCGGCATGGGCAGGGGCAGGTCCACGACGTGCAACGCCAGCGTGGCCGCCAGCCGCCGCGCCAGTCGCACGAACCGCGCCATCAATCCCGGCACGAGCAGCAGCGCCTGGTGGTCATATGCGGCGAGGGTGTAGCGGCCCGAGGCCGTGGCCGTATCGACGGACGTCGGCAGGACGATGGCGCGGGCCGATTCCAGCAGGCGGCCGACCGGGCCAGTCAGCTGTTGGTCCCGGGGCGATGGCGGGGCGGATTTTCGGGGAGTTCCTATTGATCAGACTGATTTATTCGATGGTTCTGAATAATGCGCCGGAGCAGGCGTTTAAACGAGGGGAATAATCGCGGAGCGGTTTTTTGCGTCGGCATGCGGCAGGAATGGCTGCTGGGCATTGGAATGGGCGGAATTTATTTTTTTGTATCGGTCGAAAATAAGGACGAGCTATCTGATTCCTGTCCGATGGGCGTCGGCGAAAGTCTGCATGCTTGAAGGAATATTCCTATTTGAGCTGATGATTGTTCAGTAGTAATGGATTGGGGTTGATGGAGTTAATAATAAGAATATGATTTTCCCGTCATCTGCGCTATTGATCGGTATTCGTGTCGCATGCCAAAGTTAATCAAAGATCGTATTTTGTTTTTTATTAACTATTTCCCCCCTGAATTGTCCCGCGGAGTGTTCTCGCGAATCCGGCAGCGTCCATCCGCTATCGGGTAGGCCGCCGCGCGCGCCAATTCGCCTGCCTCCCCGGTTCATCGTCGGGCTGGAGGCTGGCATGCAAGTACGGAAGCAGTCGTTTGTCCCGGCGCCGCGACGCCTGAGCGTGCTGATCGGCGTGGCTTTGTTTGGCGGCTTGCCTGGTCCGCTTGCCCATGCCGCCTGTGTCACTACCGGCCTCACCACCGTCTGCGATACCAGCGCGCCCAACCCGTCGACCGGGAGAATCGGCGGCCAGGGCGCCAGCAGTCCTGCCAACCAGTCCGTGACGCTGCGGCCCGGCGCCCAGCTGACGGCGGGCAACACGCATGCTATCAGCCTGGGGGACAACGCGACCATCCTGCTTGAGGACGGCGCGGTGGTGAGCAACTCGGCGTCGGCGACTACTCCGGTCACGGACGGGTGGGGCGCCCGCGGCAACACGATCGAGTTCGGCTCCAATGGCAAGCTCACGATCTCGGCAAACGCCAAGGTCCAGGCGCTGGGCACCGATACGATGGGCGAGGCCGTCAATGTCATGGGTGGCGGCAACACCATTATCAACTATGGACTGATCTCGGCCGTCAGCGCGCCCGCGATCTGGTTCCAGGATCTGGTCGTGGGTGTACCCAATGCGATCGAGAACTACGGCATCATCGAGTCAGGCGATCGCATCACCAGCAACGTCATTGGCAACAGCGGCAACGGCGCCGTTACCTTCTACAACCATAGCGGTGCTTCCGTGCACGGCAGTCTGAATTTTGGTGGCGGCAGCGATAGCCTCTTGCTGGCGCCCCACTCCACCATCACGGGCAACATCGGCGGCGGCGGTGGCAACAATACCTTGATCCTGTACGGAGAGGCCGGCTCCGACGATACCTTGACAGGCGCCATTACCAACTTCCAATCAATACGCAAGGATGGGGACGGCAAGTGGACCCTGACCGGATCCATCGGCAACAACAGCAGCGCTGGCGGCGCGCCGTTGGCGGTCCAGGTGCGGCAGGGCACGCTGGCCCTGACCGGCAACAACAGCAGCTTCAACGGGTCGCTCAGGGTGGAGCTGGCTGGCACGCTGGAAGCCCGCGCGCAAAGCCTGCCGCCCAGCGTGATCAACAACGGCCTGGTGCTGTTCAACCAGCCGGATAACGGCACCTATGCCGGCACGATCGGCGGCGGCACCGGCCATGTCGCAAAGAGCGGCGCTGGCATCCTGACGCTGAGCGGGGCCAACACCTACGGGGGCCAGACGTACATCGACGGCGGCAGCATCGCGGTGGGGGCCGACAACGCGTTGGGCAACAGTAACGGCAAAGTGCTGTTGAATGGCGGCGCGCTGGTATTCAACAACAGCTTCAGCTTGTCGAACAGCCGCAACGTCGAATTGGCCTCCAACAACGGCACGCTCAGCGCCAATGCCGGCGTGACCGGCACGCTGACCCAGGTCGTCTCGGGCGCGGGCACCCTGACCAAGGATGGGCCGGGCACCATCGTGCTGGCCAACAACGGCAACAGTTGGGCGGGCGGCACCATCATCGCCGCCGGCACGCTGCAATTGGGCTCTGGCGGCGTGTCCGGCAGCCTGCCAAGCGGATCGGCCGTCACCAACAATGGCACGCTGCTGCTGAACCGCACCGGCGCGTTCACCGTGGGCAATCTGATCTCCGGTTCGGGCGGTCTCAGCCAGATAGCCTCGTCGGGCATCGCCACCTTGACCGGCGACAACAGCTACGCCGGCCCCACGACGGTGGCGGCCGGCACCTTGTATGTCAATGGCGCGCAGACCGGCAAGGGAGCGGCCACGGTCGCCAGCGGCGCCACGCTGGGCGGCACGGGCAAGCTGGGCGGCAATGTCACGATCCAGTCCGGCGGCACGCTGGCCCCGGGCGGGGCTGGCGCGGCGGCGGGCACGTTGACGATCGACGGTGATCTGACGCTGCAGAGCGGATCCCTGCTGTCGTACTCACTGGGCCAGGCCGGCGTCACGGGCGGCGCGCTGAACGACCTGACCAACGTGGGCGGCAATCTGGCGCTGGGCGGTACGCTCAATGTGTCGACCTCGACCGGCGGCACGTTCGGTCCCGGCGTCTATCGGCTCTTCAACTACGGCGGCGCGCGCAGCGGCTCGCTGACGCTGGGCACGATGCCCGTGGCGGGCAATTACTTCATCCAGACCTCGGTGGACAAGCAGGTCAACCTGGTCAACGCCGATGGCCTGACGCTGAATTACTGGGATGGCGACGCCGGGCCCAAGAACAACGGCGTGATTGATGGCGGTTCGGGCACCTGGAGGGTCGGCGGCGCGGGGACCAGCGACAACTGGACCAACACCGCCGGTACGGTCAACGCGGCCTGGAGCCAGGGCGCATTCGCCGTATTCGCGGGACAGGGCGGCAACGTGAAAGTGGACAGCGCCACCGCCATCCAGGTCCAGGGCATGCAGTTCGCGGCGAATGGCTACACCCTGGTGAACAACGCCGGGACGGATGCGCTGACACTGACAGGCGCGGTCGTATCCGGCGGCGGGCCGAACGAGGCGGACGTGCGCGTCGGCGACGGCTCGGCCGGCGGCGCCGGCTACACGGCCAACATCGCCGCCACGCTGGCGGGCGCGGCCAGGCTGGTCAAGACGGACCTGGGCACATTGGTGCTGTCCGGTGTCAATACCTATGCCGGCGGCACCGTTGTCAAAAGCGGCACGCTGCAGGTAGCGCAGAACCTCAATCTTGGCGCGGCTTCGGGCGCGCTATCGCTGGACGGCGGCACGCTGGCCGCGACCGCGAGTTTCAACACGGGGCGCGCCATCACGCTGGGCGCGGGCAGCGGCGGCATCAACGTGATGGGCGCAGCCACCGATCTTGGCGTGACCAGCGCCATCGGCGGCAGCGGCGCATTGACCAAGCTGGGCGACGGCTCGCTGACGCTGCAAGCGGATAACAGCTACACCGGGGGCACCACGATCTCTGGCGGCATCCTGCACCTGGGCGGCGGCTCGGGTGGATCCGCCACCGGCAGCATCCTGGGCAACGTGACCAACAACGGCAATCTGGTTTTCAATCGCAACAACACCTATACCTTCGCCGGCGTCATCAGCGGCACGGGATCGATCAGGCAATTTGGTGGCGGCACGACGGTATTGACGGCCGACAACAGCTATACCGGCGGCACGACGATCACGCTCGGCACGCTGCAGCTGGGCGAGGGCGCTGGCGGTTCAATGGCCGGCAGCATCGTTGGCGACGTCATCAACAGAAGTGCGCTGATCTTCAACCGCAGCAACACCCATACCTATGCCGGGGTAATCAGCGACATCGGATCGGTCACGCAGCGGGGCAACGGCACCACGGTGCTGAGTGGCGACAATACCTACACCGGCGGCACCACCATCGTGGCGGGCGCATTGCAACTGGGCGCGGGCGGGGCCACCGGCGGCATCGTCGGCAACGTCGTCAATAACGGCAGTCTGATTTTCAACCGTGGCAACACCTATACCCATGGCGGCGTCATCAGCGGCGCGGGCAACGTCGTGCAACGGGGCGCTGGCACCACTGTGCTCGGTGGCGTCAACACCTACACCGGCGGCACGGCGGTCAACAGCGGCACGCTGCAGATATCCCAGGACGCGAACCTGGGCAATGCGGCGGGCGCGCTGTCGCTGGACGGGGGCACGCTGGCCACCACCGCGAGTTTCAACACGGCGCGCGCCACCACGCTGGGCGCGGGCGGCGGCGGCATCAATGTCGCCGCGAGCACCAGCCTCGGCATGACCAGCGCGATCAGCGGCAGCGGCGCGCTGAGCAAGGGCGGGGCGGGCACGCTGACACTGCACGCGGACAACGTCTATGCGGGAGGCACGACGATCACGGCGGGCACGCTGCAGCTGGGCGCCGGCGCGGGTGGCTCCGCCACGGGCAGCATCAGCGGCAACGTGGCCAACAGTGGCACGCTGGCCTTCAATCGCGGCAACACCCACACCTTCGGCGGGCTGATCAGCGGTTCGGGCGGCGTTACGCAATTGGGCAACGGCGCCACGGTCCTGACCGCCAACAATACCTACACTGGCGGCACCACGATCACGGCGGGCATCTTGCAGCTGGGCGCGGGCGCGGGTGGATCCACGGCCGGCGGCATCGTCGGCGACGTGACCAACAACGGCAGCCTGGTTGTCAATCGCAGCAATACCTATACGCTGGGCGGGACCATCAGCGGCACGGGTTCGGTCACGCAGCAGGGCAACGGCACCACGGTCCTGACGGCCGCCAATACCTACACTGGCGGCACCACGATCACGGCGGGCGTCTTGCAATTGGGCGCGGGCGGCACGACGGGCAGCATCGTCGGCAACGTGAGCAACAACGGCGCGTTGGCCTTCAATCGGAGCGATACCTACACCTACGGCGGGGTCGTCAGCGGCACGGGTTCGGTCGTTCAGCAGGGCGCGGGCGCCACGGTGCTCAGCGGCGCCAACCGCTACACGGGCGCGACCACGGTTAGCGCGGGCAGCCTGTATGTCAACGGCGACCAGACGGCCGCGACCGGCGCGACGACGGTGACCGACGCCAAGCTGGGGGGCAAGGGCGTGATAGGCGGCAACGTGACGTTGACGGGTAATAGCACGCTGTCGCCGGGCGACAACAGTACCGCGCCAGGCACGCTGACGATCAAGGGCAATCTGGCGCTGGGCAGCGGCACGACGCTGGACTATTCGTTCGGCGAGGCCAACGTGGTCGGCG
>NZ_JCBANH010000102.1:0-23196 GCF_059760925.1 Achromobacter sp. 1011791174 | reverse complement strand
CGCCCCCGCCCCGGCCCGCGCCGGCGGCGACGGCCGCGGCCACGCCCCGCGCGATGGCGAGCGCAAGCCGTCCGACCGTCCGGCCCACGCCGGCCGCAACGAAGGCCGCCCGCAGCAACCGCAGAACCACCGCCGTCCCGAGGGCGCCGCGCGCCCGGCGGGCAACGGCGGCCGTCCCGGCGGCTCGCCGCGGGCCGCGCTGCTAAGCAAGTAATATCTGCGGATAGCCCCCACCCAGACAGCGACCCACGGACCCGCGCGCATCATGCCCTTATCGACCTGGTTGACGTTTTTCCTGGCCTCCTGGGCCATTTCGTTCTCGCCCGGCGCGGGCGCGATCTCGGCCATGTCCTCCGGGCTGAAGTACGGCTTCGCGCGCGGCTACTGGAACACGGCCGGCCTGATCATGGGCATCCTGTTCCAGTTCGTGGTCGTCGCCGTCGGCCTGGGCGCGGTGCTGGCCACCTCGGAGATGGCCTTCAACGTGGTCAAGTACCTGGGCGTGGCCTACCTGATCTACCTGGGCGTGCGCCAGATCCGCACCGACGCCGCGCCGGTCGCGGTCGACGCCGGCGATCCCAGGCAGGCGTCGATCCGCGAGCTGGTCATGCGCGGCTTCCTGATCAACACCATGAATCCCAAGGGCACGGTGTTCCTGCTGGCCGTGGTGCCGCAGTTCGTCGATCCGGCGCTGCCGATGGTGGCGCAGTACGCGGCGCTGGCTGGCACGCTGGCCTTCACCGACTTGGTGGCGATGGGCGTGTACACGCTGCTGGCGGCCCGCGTGCTGCGCCTGCTGCGCGACGCCAAGCACATCCGCTGGATGAACCGGACCTTCGGGTCGCTGTTCATCCTGGCAGGCGTGTTCCTTGCCTCGTTCCGCCGCCATTCCTGAACCCGACCGAGCGGGGCTCGCCGCCTTCCCGGCGCGAGCCCCGCGCTTTTTTGCACGCAGCAGGGCCGCGCCGGACCTGAAACACGGCGCCCGAATATTCCACCGATCATGAGCATTCAACAAGAAGTCGCGCGACGCCGGACGTTCGCCATCATTTCCCACCCCGACGCGGGCAAGACCACGCTGACCGAAAAGCTGCTGCTGTTCGCGGGCGCGATCCAGATCGCCGGCAGCGTCAAGGCCCGCAAGGCCTCGCGCCACGCGTCCTCCGACTGGATGGAAATCGAAAAGCAGCGCGGCATCTCGGTGGCCTCGTCGGTGATGCAGATGGAATACCGCGACTGCGTCATCAACCTGCTCGACACCCCGGGCCACCAGGACTTCTCGGAAGACACCTATCGCGTGCTGACCGCCGTGGACGCCGCGCTCATGGTGATCGACGCCGCCAACGGCGTGGAGCCGCAGACCATCCGGCTGCTGCAGGTCTGCCGCGCGCGCAACACGCCCATCATCACCTTCATCAACAAGATGGACCGCGAAGTGCGCGAGCCGCTCGAACTGCTGTCCGAGATCGAAGGGCACCTGGGCATGGATGCGGTGCCGTTCTCGTGGCCGGTGGGCATGGGCAAGGCCTTCGGCGGCGTGTTCGACATCCGCCGCGACCGCATGCGCGTGTTCCGCGCCGGCCAGGAGCGCCGCTCTGACAACGACGACTTCATCGAGGGCCTGTCCAATCCCGAGATCGGCCGCCGCTTCGGCTCGGCCTTCGAACAGGCCAGCGGCGAGATCGAGCTGATCAACGAAGCCGCGCCCGCCTTCGACCGCGCGCAGTTCCTGGCCGGCAAGCAGACCCCAGTGTTCTTCGGCTCGGCCATCAACAACTTCGGCGTGCAGGAAGTGCTGGACGCGCTGGTCGAGCAGGCCCCGCCGCCCGGCCCGCGCACCGCGCTGCAGCGCGAGGTGCAGCCCGAGGAACCCAAGTTCACCGGCGTGGTGTTCAAGGTGCAGGCCAACATGGACCCCGCGCACCGCGACCGCGTCGCCTTCGTGCGCGTGAGCTCCGGCCGCTTCGAGCGCGGCATGCGCCTGAAGGTGGCGCGCACCAACAAGGAAATGCGGCCCAACAACGTGGTGTCGTTCCTGTCGCAGCGGCGCGAGCTGCTGGACGAGGCTTATGCCGGCGACGTCATCGGCATCCCCAACCACGGCGTGCTGCAACTCGGCGACGTGCTGACCGAAGGCGAAACCCTGCAGTTCACCGGGCTGCCGTTCTTCGCGCCCGAGCTGTTCCAGGCGGTCGAAGTGAAGGATCCGCTGCGCACCAAGCAATTGCGCACCGGCCTCACGCAGCTGGGCGAGGAAGGCGCCATCCAGGTGTTCCGTCCCGAGGCGGCCGGCGGCTCGCTGCTGCTGGGCGCGGTCGGCCAGCTGCAGTTCGAAGTGGTGGCGCACCGGCTCAAGACCGAGTACGGCGTGGACGCCCGCATGCTGCCTTCGCGCTACACGATGGCGCGCTGGATCACGTCCGACAACCCCAAGGCGCTGCGCAAGTTCATGGATGCCAATGCTGCCCATATCGCCTATGATGTGGTCGATGCGGCGGCGTTTTTGATCGGTTCGCCCGCGCAGCTGCGCGTGGCCGAGGAACTGTATCCGGATGTGAAATTCCACGCCATGCGCGAGCACGGCGGCAAGGTTTTCGGAGACAAGGCGTAGACCCGTCCGGGTTCCGCACGGCAGAAGAGGTTTAGCAATGTCTTGGCGTTTTTTGTTCGCAACGCTGCTGGTCGCGCTGGGCGCGTCGGCCTGGGGCGGAATTCAACTTGGCGACTGGCTGGTGGCGCATGCCCCGGTCGCCGCGCCCGCGCCCGGCCAGGATGGGGCCGACGGCCAGCAACCAGTGCTGGACGCCAACGGGCGTCCCTATGTGGCGCAGCCACCGCAGCCGCGCATCGACGGCACGCTGGGCGTGCCCGACAAGCCGGCCGACCGCGAGTGGGCCATCAACACCGTGTCGCTGTTCGATTCCGTCAGCGATCCCAACGTCAAGCTGTCGCGCGAGCGCATCTCGGCCGACCAGGCGCGCGAAATCGCCGCGGCCTCGCAGCAGGTGCCGCTGCCCACGGGCACGTCCGACGTCAGCACGCTGGATCTGCAGGCGCCCGGCACCTCGACCGCCGTCAACGGCGGCGCGGGGCAGGGCCAGGTCCAGGCCGGCGGCTACGGCTCCGGCCAGATGATGCCCGCGCCGCCGCCCCCGAACACCGCCCAGGCACCCGGCGCCCCCGGCTGGCAGGACGCGCTCAAGCGTGAGCTGGCGCATTGCGCCACGCAGGGCTTCTTCGAACGCCCCTCGTGTTCCTGGGCCGCGCGCAACAAGTACTGTGCGCCGAACCGCGCCTGGGGCACGATGGCCGAATGCCCGGCCCGTCCGCAGTAACGCGATCGCAACGCTATCGACGCGGCACTCTGGCCGCGTACAAAGACAAAGGCGCCCCTCGGGGCGCCTTTGTCTTGGCCGGCGATCCTGTGACCGCCGCCAGGCCGGCAACCGTTATTCCGGCACCGACATCTGGCTCTGCAGGTAGTTCTGCAGGCCGACCTTGTCGATCAGGTCGATCTGGGTTTCCAGATAGTCGATGTGCTCTTCGGTGTCGTCCAGGATGTCCTGGAACAGATCGCGCGACACATAGTCGCGCACCGATTCGCAATACGCGATGGCTTCCTTGACCGTGGCTTGCGCGCCTTGCTCCAGCTTGAGGTCACAGGCCAGCAGTTCCGGCACGTCTTCGCCGATCAGCAGCTTGTGCAGGTCCTGCAGGTTGGGCAGGCCGTCGAGCATGAAGATGCGCGCGATCAGGCGGTCGGCATGCTTCATCTCGCCGATCGACTCTTCGTATTCGTGCTTGCCCAGCTTGTCGAAGCCCCAGTGGTTCAGCATGCGCGCATGCAGGAAATACTGGTTGATGGCCGTCAGCTCGTTGGTCAGCTGCTTGTTGAGATGCTGGATGACGGTTTTATCGCCTTTCATGATGAGACTCCTTGCAGTCAGGCGCGATGCGCGCACATCGCGACAGGAAGACGCGCGATGCCGCGCGTACGCAACCCCGGCAGACTAACATCCGGCGCGGGGCCGCGCCTAGCCTTGCTCTGCATTTGGTAAACGGCTTTGCAAGCGCAACATGAAAGCGACAGGATAATGAGAATGAGTTTGCGTGAGCGATGCCTTGCACGCACTACGCAGACTTCATGCGGCCTGGAAGCGGCCATGCCGCCCGATTGTGCACCTTGATGCACGTCAAGCGCAGCGCGGATCGCACGCCGCCTCGCTGAAAAACCCGCGTGCGACGCGTGCTCCGCGCTGTTGCATATCTACGACCGCATGAGCGCGCGCGCCACCATCACGCATCGACTCGATGGATATCGCGGACTCAATCGGCGCGCCGCGTGGCCAGCCAGATGCCGAATGCGATCGGCACGATGCCCAGCAGGTCCAGCCACGACACCGGCTCGCTCAACACCAGCCAGCCGAACAGCAAGCCCAGCGGCGGCATCAGGAAGTGCAGCGCGCTGGCGGCGGTGGCGCTGGCGCGGCCAAGAATCATGAACCACAAGTAATAACCGCCAATCGACACGGCCACGATCATGTAGGCCATGCTCCAGAACAGACTGGCCGTCATGCGCGCCGCGCCCAGGTCATCGACGACCAGCGCGATCGGCATCATCGCGGCCGCGCCGGCCAGCGACTGGATGCCGGTGGCCATCCACAAGTCCGCAGACGGCTTCAGGCGCTTGTACAGCAGCGTACCCGCCACCAGCGCGATCAGTCCGCCAACCACGAGCAAGGTGCCGTGCGCGTCTTCCTGCATGCCGCTCAACCGCGAACGCAGCACCACGGCCACGCCGGCCAGCCCCAGCAGCAGGCCCAGCAGCTTGCGCCAGCTCAACCGCTCGCCCAGCACCGGCCCGGCCAGCACGCCGATCAGCAGCGGATTGGTGCTGATCAGCACCGCGGTGAACGCGGATGACACCCGCGTCATGCCCGACCAGCTCAAACCCAGATACAGGGCGTTGTTCAGCAGGCCCAGCAGCGCCAGCGCGGCGACGTCGCGCCGGCTCGGCCAGCGCCAGCGGCCGCTGGCCGCGGCCACGCCCAGCATCAGCGCGCCGGCGATCAGGAAACGAAACGCCAGCAGGGTCATCGGCGGACAGTCGCGCACCGCGATCTTGGCGGCGGCGAACGCCGAACTCCACAACAGGCAAAACGCGGCGATGGGCAACCAGGCGACAGCGGCTGGAGAATCGGTGCGGGCGGGAGATGCGACGGCGAGCGAGGGGGTTTTCATGCGAGTCCCGGAGAGAGGGCGCCGCCGCTTTGGCGACAGGCTGGCGGCCATTTTGCGCGCCGCCCCATCCATTGACAAATGCTTTATTCAGATTAAAAGTATTCGATAATCGAATGGATAAACCCGCCGCCTGTCCAGGCTGCACGACTGCTTTCCAGGCCCCGCCATGCTCGATCTCGATCTACTGCACAGCTTCGTTTCCGTCGTCGACGCCGGCGGCTTCACGCGCGCCGGCGAACGCGTGCACCGCAGCCAGTCCACCGTCAGCCAGCAGATCCGCAAGTTGGAAGAGGCGCTGGAGTGCGCGCTGTTCATCCGCGACGGCCGCCAGGTCCAGCTGACCGAAGACGGCGAGCGGCTGCTGGGCTATGCCCGCCGCATGCTGGCGCTGTCCACCGAGGTGCGCGAGGCTGTCAGCGGCCGCCAGCGCGTGGACGTGGTGCGCCTGGGCATCCCGGACGATTTCGCGCCCGAGGCCTTGACCGCGCTCCTGGCGGCCTACGTGCGCGAACGGCCGACGCTGCGTCTGTCAGTGCGCTGCGATCTCAGCGCCGCGCTGACGCGCAGCCTGGAGCGCGGCGATCTGGATGTGGCGCTGCTCAAGCGCGAGCCCGGCGCCGGAATGGACACGGGCGCGGCCCTGGCCGCGTGGCCGGAGCTCCTGCATTGGATCGCCGCCAGCGCCTTGCCGCTGCCCGATGTCGAGCCCGTGCCGCTGGTGGCGTTTCCGCAAGGCTGCATCTACCGCAACCGCGCCATCCACGCGCTGGAAGCGGCGGGCCGGCGCTGGCGCATCGCCTATGAAAGCCCCAACCTGCTCGGCCTGCAGGCGGCGCTGGCCGGCGGCCTGGGCGTGGCGCTGCTGGAGCGCCGCTGTCTGGCGCCCAACCTGCGCATCGTGGACACGCATCTGCCGCCGGCGCCGCCCACCGAGCTCGCGCTCTGCCTGGGCCGCGCGGCGCGCGAGCCGGCGCGCCAGGTGGCGCAGACGGTGCAGGCGTTCTGCGCAGCGCAGTGGCGCCAGCCCTCATCCTGAACGGGAACGGCTCCGCCGGACGGCCCAACGGCCGCAAGCCGCCAGGCGTGGAAAGGACACAGGCCGCCTGTGTGTGGAAGGAACCGCGCAGACAAAGGCGCGAAAACCCACGCCGACCCATCCGCACAAAAACAAAAGCCACGGCAGGCGCCGTGGCTTCGTTGGATCAGGAACGGGGTCAGGCTACCGCGACCTGGATGACCGGATAGGTATTGGCCGCCGGCGCGCTGGGCTGTTCAGCCAGGGCGGCGGGAGGATTGACCGGAACGGCGATCGAGCGCACGTCGCAGACGCTGGAGCAACGACCGCCGGGCAGGTATTCCGTGGCGGTGGCTGCGCAACAGCCGCAACAGGTCGCCACGCCCAGCTCGAACTGCAGGTCGGCCAGCGTGGTAGCGCCCGCGTCCACGCTGGCGCGGACTTGGCGTTCGGTGATCGCGTTGCATACACAAATGTACATGAGAATAATTATCGAAAATTATTCTCGAACTGGCAAGCGGCTTGCGCAAAAAAATTGCAACCGAGATGTCACGCAAGTGTTTGAAATCAGGGACGAATTTACAGCCATTCGTCCCTGATTTCAGCGAACCGAGGCCTGCGCCTTGCGCAGCGCCGCCGGCGCGATGCGCAGCGCCTCGCGGTATTTGGCCACCGTGCGCCGGGCGATCACGATGCCCTGGTCGGCCAGCTTTTCCATGATCTGGCTGTCGGACAAGGGCTTGGCGCGATTCTCGTCCGCCACCATCTGGCGGATATGGGTCTGCACCGCCGTGGCCGAGGTGGCGTCGCCGCCGTCGGTCGACACCCCCGCCCCGAAGAAGCGCTTGAGCTCCAGCGTGCCAAACGGGGTGAGCATGTACTTCTGCGTCGTGGCCCGTGAAATCGTGGATTCGTGCAGGCCCAGTTCGCCCGCGATGTCCTTCAGGATCAGCGGTCGCATGGCCGCCGGCCCCTGGCTGAAAAAGGCCGTCTGGCGTTCGACGATGGCCTGGGACACCCGCAGGATGGTGTCGAAGCGCTGCTCGACGTTGCGGATCATCCACTTGGCCTGCTGCAGCTGGGCCTGCAGGCCGGCGTGGGCCGATTCCTTCTGATTGCCCAGCATCTGCGCGTACAGGCCGTTGATCTGCAGGCGCGGCACGGCGGCGCTGTTAAGCGTGACCTGCCAGCCGCGCCGGGTCTTGCGCACGATCACGTCCGGCACGGCGTAGTCGGCGGCCGGCACGGTCCAGGCGCGTCCCGGACGCGGCTCCAGGCGCAGGATCAGGGCGTGCGCGGCGCGGAACCGGGTTTCGTCGCACCCCGCCGCCGCGCACAGACGGGCGACATTGCCGGTGGCCAGCAGCGGCAGGTGACGGGCGCAGATCTCGCGGGCGCAGGCCAGCGCCGCCGGGTCGGCCGCCTCGGGCAGGCGCGTGATGTCCGGGTGGCGCAATTGCAACAGCAGGCATTCCGCCATGTCCCGCGCGCCGATGCCGGGTGGATCGAAGGACTGCAGCAGCGACAGCGCCGCCTTCAGCTCGTCGATATCCGGCTCCAGCTCGGCCGGCAGCCAGCCCAGGATTTCCTCCAGCGGCGAGCCCAGGTAGCCGTTCTCGTCCAGCTCGTCGATCAGCAGGGCGGCCAATGCGGCGTCGCGCGGCGCCGCCCGGGTCAGCATCAGCTGGCCCAGCAGGTGCTCGCGCAGCGTGTCCGGCATGGCGGCCTCGGGCGGGCCGCCGTCCTCGTCTGGGTAGACCCCGCCGGAGCCGGGCATTTCCTCGATGGGCGCGTCGCGCTCGGCCGCCGGCTCGTCGTCCTGCACCGAGGACTCGCGTTCGGACTCTGCCTGCGCCTCGGGCGCCACGGGTTCGTCGTCGCGCTCGAGCAGCGGGTTGTCCGCCAGCACCTGCGAGATCTCGGCTTCCAGCTCGAGCGTGGACAACTGCAACAATCGGATCGATTGCTGCAGCTGTGGGGTCAGCGTCAGATGCTGACCGGGACGCAGTTCTAAAATCGGACGGGTCATAGGTACAATATTTTGCATGATGAATCAGACTTCGCCCGAGCGCGTTCGCCAGGATAGCCGCCTGATCGGCCAGACCCTGCTCAAACTTGCGCTTCCCAGACTCCTCCTGCGCGCGATCGTGATCGCCGTCGCCCTCATCATCTGGTATTTCGTCGCCAACTGGATACTGGACGCGGGCAAGCGCGTGAGCTTCGAATTCCTGCACTCGCTGGGCCAGCCCACGATGGACATGGTGCAGAAGTTCAGCCCCTACCTGTGGTGGGTCGGGGTCGGCATCTGGAGCCTCATCGTCTTCTTCGCGCTGCGCGCCTGGCTGAGCGCCAGCCTGGCCTCCGGCCGCGCCACGCCGGTGCAGACCGAGGTGCTGGCCGAACTGGCGCCGCAGCTGTCCGACGAATCGCTGGGCGTGCTGCGCTGGACCTGGGGCGACCGCGAAGAACCCTTCACCGTGGGCGACCTGCGCCGCTCGCTGTCTGAAATCCGCCACAGCCGCATCGCCAAGATCGACATGGTGGCGCGTCAGGCCGAGATCCTGGAAGGCGGCGGCAAGCCCCGCGCCGGCTCCCGCGACGACGACGCACCGCGCCGCGAACCGCGCGCCGACCGCTACGTCGAGCCGCGCATCGGCCCCGCCCGATAAGCGACACCCTTCCGCGCAACCCGCCAGAAGCCGCCGTCCAGGCGGCTTTTGCATTTCAGTGCGCTGCCAGCAAGCCGCTCCTATACTGGCCTGCCACGCTCGCGCAACCGCGGGCCGCGCGTCATACCGACACCATGCGCCGGCGGCCCCGCCGCGGCGACCGCGCGGCCGACCTCCTGGAGTCCGCTTTCCATGTTCCGTACTTCCGTCCGGTTCGCCGCCAGCATGGCGCTGGCCTGCTCTGCCGCGCTCTCGTTCAGCGCGCCGGCGCGGGCTGCCTGGCCAGACAAGCCCATCACCTTCGTCGCCCCGTTCACCGCCGGCGGCGCCAATGATCTGGTCGCCCGCATCATCGCCAAGGCGGTCGGCGCCGCGCTGAACCAGCCCGTCATCGTCGAGAACCGTCCCGGCGCCGGCGGCGTGATCGGCGCTGCCCACGTGGCGCGCAGTCCGGCCGATGGCTACACCTACCTGGTCGGCAGCAACGGCACCGTCACCAACAGCCTGATCCGTTCCGACCAGCCGTACAAGGACGAGGCGCTGACGCCCGTGGCGCTGCTGTCGATCACGCCCTCGGTGATCGTGACCCACCCGTCCAACCCTGCCAAGAACCTGAAGGACTTCGTGGCGCGCGCCAAACAGGCCAAGACCGATCGCATCACCTTTTCCACGGCCGGCAACGGCAGCACGCCGCACTTCGTGGCCGAAATGCTGAAGGAAGCCACCGGCCTGCCGGTAGAGCCCATCGCCTACAAGAGCGGCTCGGAAGGCGTGAGCGCGGTGATCGGCAACCAGGTCGACGCCACCTCCGAGGCCAGCATCGTGACGCTGCCGCTGGTCCAGAGCGGCAAGCTCAAGGCGCTGGCCACCACCTGGGACAAGCGCATGGCCAGCGCGCCGGACATTCCGACCACGGCCGAGGCCGGCTTCGGCACGGTGCGCATCGGCCACTGGGCCGGCCTGTACGCGCCGACCGGCACGCCGGCGGACGTGCTCGACAAGATGAACGCGGCGGTCGAGCAGTCGTTGCAGACGCGTGAAGTGCAGGATGCGTTGCGCCAGAGCAGCATCGAGCCGGGCGGCGGTTCGCGCGCCAGCTTCGCCGAGTTCGCCGCCAACGAGCGCAAGCGCCTGGGCGAAGTGGTCAAGAACGGCCATATGCAGACGCAGTAAGCGCCTGAGCCGGAGCGCGCTCATGCTGTTGCGCGTCCGGCTGCGCGAGCCCCGCGCCACCGCGAAACGCGTGACTCGCGCCGCGCCTGCCGGCCTGTCGAAAGAACCAGGGAATACCCTGAGGCGCCACCGTAAGACAGATACGTCCCCGGCTTTTTCATTTGCGCTTGCACAAAAAGTATGTTTGACTAGCATCCCTATGGCCGCTAACCGCAACCCCCTCGCGATTGCCACCGGACGCTACGACGCTCCGGTCGCCGGCCTGCGCGCTTCCTTCCTCAGCGTTGCCTCCTTCGCCGCGCTATCGCTATACCTACCGATCGGTTGCCGGGCCTAGTGCCTCGTGGTAGCTCGGCAGCCACACGCTCGCCACACGCGTATTCCCCTTTCTTTTCCTGTTTTCAAGACTGAATCCTGCCGGCCTGGCCAGTAGTTTCCGGGCATATCCACGGCAAATCCAGGCGCCAGACCGTCATCCGGGCGCGCGCCGCTTGCGGGACCCCGTCCCCGGGATTCAAAAGAAACCGATCGAGGTGTAGAGATGATGCTTGCCAACCCCGCCACCAAGTACGTACCGTTCAAGCCCTTCGCCGGCGACTATGCCGAGCGCACCTGGCCCAGCCGCCGCATCACGCAGCCGCCCATCTGGATGAGCACCGATCTGCGCGACGGCAACCAGGCCCTGATCGAACCGATGAGCGTCGAGCGCAAGCTCCGCTTCTTCGAGCAGCTGGTGAAGATCGGCTTCAAGGAAATCGAAGTCGGTTTCCCGTCGGCCTCGCAGACCGACTTCGATTTCGTGCGCAAGCTCATCGACGAGAAGCGCATTCCCGAAGACGTGACCATCATCGTGCTGACGCAGTCGCGCGAAGACCTGATCAGCCGCACGGTCGAAGCCGCCGCCGGCGCCAGGCAGGCCATCGTCCACTTGTACAACGCCTGCGCCCCGGCGTTCCGCAAGGTCGTGTTCAACATGAGCCGCGACGAAATCAAGAACATCGCCACCACTGGCACGCGCCTGGTCAAGCAATACGTGGCCCAGCATCCGGAAACGCAGTGGCGCTACCAGTATTCGCCTGAAGTCTTCAGCACCACCGAACCCGAGTTCGCGCTGGAGGTGTCCAACGCCGTCGCCGACGTCTGGCAGCCCACGCCCGACTGCAAGATGGTGCTGAACCTGCCCGCCACCATCGAGGCCACCACGCCCAACCTGTACGCCGACCAGATCGAGTGGATGCACAAGAACCTGGCCCGCCGCGACAGCATCGTGCTCAGCGTGCACCCGCACAATGACCGCGGCACCGCCGTGGCCGCCGCCGAATTCGCCGTCATGGCCGGCGCCGACCGCATCGAAGGCTGCCTGTTCGGCAGCGGCGAGCGCACCGGCAACGTCGACCTGGTGACGCTGGCCTTGAACCTCTACACGCAAGGCGTGCATCCCGGCCTGGACTTCTCGGACATCGACGAAGTGCGCCGCTGCGCCGAGTACTGCAACCAGCTCCCCGTGCACCCGCGCCATCCTTACGCCGGCGACCTCGTGTTCACCGCCTTCTCCGGCTCGCACCAGGACGCCATCAAGAAGGGCTTCGCGCAGCAGAAGCCGGACGCCGTCTGGGAAGTGCCGTACCTGCCGATCGACCCGGCCGACCTCGGCCGCAGCTACGACGCGGTGATCCGCGTGAACAGCCAGTCGGGCAAGGGCGGCGTGTCCTATCTGCTCGAACAGGAACACGGCCTGGTGTTGCCGCGCCGCCTGCAGATCGAATTCAGCCGCGCCATCCAGCGCGTCACCGACGAAACCGGCCGCGAAGTCACGGCCGACGATGTGCACACCATCTTCAACCGCGAATACCTCGAACAGAAGTCGCCGTGGAAGCTGGTGCGCCATCGCATCGACGGCAATCCGTCGGCCGGCGAAGGCCAGCACTTCAGCATCGAGGCCGAACTCGAATACAACGGCGAACGCCGTGTCGTGACGGGCAAGGGCGACGGCGCCATCTCGGCATTCGTGGCCGCGCTGGGCGTGCCGGTGCGCATCATGGACTACCACGAGCACGCCATCGGCACCGGCACCGACACCCGCGCCGCGTCCTACGTCGAACTGCGCGTGGGCGATTCCGGCACGGGCTTCGGCGTAGGCATCGACCGCGACATCGTCACCGCCTCGTTCCAGGCCGTGCTGAGCGCCGTCAACCGCCACATCAACGCCGGCGCCGACGCCACCGAACAAGAAACCGCCGAGGCCGCGTGATCCGCGCCCAGGCATGAAACGTCCGCGGCGGCGCGCCACATGCGCCGCCGACCGCCCGCCGCGCGCACCAGCGCCGGGCGCGAGGGAGACGAAGCAGCCCGCAGCAGCCAAACAGGCTGTTACGGGCTTTTTTCATGGCCGGGCCGCCCCAAGAAAAAGCGCCCCTTCGGGGAGCAGCAGCGCGCGCAGGGCGCGCGGCTTGGGGGTATTTCATTGTGCCGGACCGTCTGAATAGACAAAGCCCCTTGCGGGGGCTTTGCATCACGCCACGGACTCAGCCGCGCGGCCAGATATCCGCAGCGCCGATGTCCGGCGCCTGCGCGGCCAGCAGCCGTTCGTGCATCCAGGCGGAGATGGCCAGCGTGCGATGGTCCGCGTGACGCGGGCCGACCACCTGCAAGCCCACCGGCAGCCCTTGCGGCCCTGTGGCGAAGGGCAGGTTCAGGCAGGGCAGGCCGAACAGCGTCCAGCCGCGCGAGAACTGCGGATCGCCCGTGCCCAGGTCGGCGAAGGGCGCCTCGCCGCTGGCGCTGGGCGTGAGCAGCACGTCGTAGCGGTCGAACCACAGGTCCACCCGCGCGCGCACCTCGGCGGCGCGCGCCAGGTTGCGTTGATGTTCCTCGGCCGTGATGCGCGCGCCGGCTTCGAGCACGGACTGGATCTTGGCGCTGAGCTGCGCGGCGTGCTCCAGGCGTTCGTAGGCCAGCGATTGCGAGGCCTCGTAGGCCATGATGTCGGCATGCAGCTGCACCAGCATGCAGTCGCCGGCCGGCGGCTGCGGCACTTCCTCGACCTGGGCGCCGGCCCGCGCCAGGATGGCGGCGGCCTGCGCATAGGCTTCCTTGGTCTCGGCCTGCGCGTGACGCCATTGCAGGCTGCGGTACATGCCGATGCGCGGCTTGGCGTCGTAGTTCAGGTCCAGCATGCGCGGATCGCGCATCAGCACCGACGCGAACAGGGCGATGTCCGGCACCGAACGGGCGAAGCCGCCCACGGTGTCCAGCGATTCCGCCAGGCTCTTGACGCCGGCGCGCGGAATCGCGCCGAAAGTGGGCTTGAAGCCGACGATGCCGCAATACGAGGCCGGACGGATGATGGAGCCGGCGGTCTGCGAGCCCAGCGCGAAAGGCACCATGTCGTCGGCCACCGCCGCGGCCGAGCCGCTGGACGAACCGCCGGGCGTATGGGCCTCGTTGCGCGGATTGCGCGTGGGGCCGGCCGTGTAGGTGGCGAATTCGGTGGTGACGGTCTTGCCGACCACGACCGCGCCGGCGCCTCGGCACAGCGCCACCGCGGCGGCATCCAGGCCGGGATGATGGCGTTCGTAGATGGGCGAGCCGTAGCGCGTGGGCAGGTCGACGGTGTCGAACAGGTCTTTCACGCCGATGGGCAAGCCGTGCAGCGGACCGCGCAGCGGGCCCTTGTCGAGCTGCTCGGCATGCTCCAGCGCCGCCTGCTTCTGCAGCGCGGTCCAGGCATGGATGGTGTTTTCGCGTTGTTCGATGCGCGCGAAGCAGGCGCGCACCAATTGCACCGCGGTCAATTCGCGCCGTTGCAGCTTGCGCGCCGCGTCAAGCGCGCCAAGTCTGTTCAAGGCAATGGACATTTGCTTTCCTCGTTCCCGGTGCCGCGCCCTGCGCGGTACTGACTTACGCACCCGGTCCCCTTGACCGTGGCCCGCGTGCGCGGACCTGCCAATTCATGCGACGCGTCAATTAGGAAAACTACCGAAAAACCCCGGTGATTTTCATGACTCGCGTCATGCTCGCGCATGTTGGCTTCGTGTTGTTGCGTTGCTCCCAGCATAGCGCAAACCCGTGCAACACAAAGGTCATATTTGTCTTGTAAGATGAAATCGTTTTCAGCATATAAGCAAAACACAGAGACATGGCCGCGCGTCCGTCGCCCCGCTTTTCCATCATCGAAGTGGCCCGCAAGGCAGGCGTCTCGCCGGCGACGGTTTCGCGCGCGTTCAACCAGCCCGAGATCGTGCATCCGGACACGCTGGCCCATATCCGCAGCATCGCCAAGCGCGCGGGCTTTCGCCCCAACCGCGTGGGTCGCAGCCTGCGCTCGGGCAGCACCCGCACCATCGGCCTGATCCTGCCCACGCTGTCGAACCCGGTGTTCGCCGAGTGCTTCGAGGGCGCCGAGCGGCGCGCGCGCGAATCCGGCTACAGCGTCATGCTGACCGCCACCGGCTACGACCCCGCCGTGGAATCGGCGGCCGTGCAGGGCCTGATGGACCATCAGGTCGACGGCCTGATCCTGACGGTGGCCGACGTGGCCAAGAGCGCCACGCTGGACGATCTGGACAGCGCCGGCATGCCCTACGTGCTGGTCTACAACGAATCGGCCTCCCATCCCTATGCCTCGGTCGACAACCGCGCCGCGGCCTGTGACATGGTCACCCACCTGGCCCAGCTGGGCCACAAGCGCATCGCGCTGGTGACCGGCCCGCTGACGGCCTCCGACCGCGCGCGGCGACGCCTTGTCGGCGCGCGCGCCTGCGCCAAGAAACTGGGCCTGGACGCCGTCCAGCACATCAGCATGAGCTCGCACACCGGCAGCGACGTCGAGGCGCTCAAGGCCGCGCTGCGCGGCAAGCAGGCGCCCACCGCGCTGTTCTGCTCCAACGACTTGCTGGCCACCGCAGTCATCGCCGACCTGGTCGGGCTGGGCCTGTCGGTGCCCGCCGACATCTCGGTCTGCGGCTTCGACGGCATGCGATTCGGCGCCTTGCTCACGCCGCCGCTGACCACGGTGGCGCAGCCCAGCGACGGCATCGGCCAGGCGGCCTGTTCCAACCTGCTGGCGCAGATCCACGGCCAGCCTGCGCAATCGAACCGCCTGCCGCACTGCATCGTGGTGGGCGGAACGGCGGCGGCGGTGCGGCGCTGAACGCGCGCGCCGCCCTCACACCCCACGGATTCTTCATGCTCATCGCACAAATCACAGACCTGCACATGCGCACGCCGGGCGACAAGGCCTACGGCATCATCGACCCCGCCGCGTTCCTCGGCCCGGCCGTGCGCGCGCTCAACGCGCTGTCGCCGCGCCCCGATTGCGTGCTCATCACCGGCGACCTGACCGACCTGGGCCGCCCGCATGAATACGCGCAGCTGCGCGCGCAGCTGCAGGCGCTGGAAATGCCGTATTTCCTGCTGCCCGGCAATCACGACGACCGCGCAGGCCTGCGCGCCGCGTTCCCCGACCACGCCTACCTGCAAGGCGAGAGCCCGTTCATCCAGTATTCGGTCGACACCTATCCGCTGCGCCTGCTGGCGCTGGACACCGTGGTGCCGATGAAGAGCCACGGCGAACTCTGCGGCGAGCGCCTGGCCTGGCTGGAGCAACAGCTGGCGCAGCAGCCGGGCCGGCCCACGCTGGTGCTGATGCACCATCCGCCGTTCGTGACCGGCATCGAGCACATGGACGCCATCGGCCTGTTGGCCGGCGCGCCCGAGCTGGAGCGCATCGTGTCGCGCCATCCCAACGTCGAGCGCGTGCTCTGCGGCCACCTGCACCGCACCATCTTCCAGCGCTTCGGCGGCACCATCGCCTCGACCTGTCCGGGCACCGCGCACCAGCTGGCGCTGGAACTGGGCCCGCGGCCGACGCTGCAATACATCATGGAACCGCCGGGCTACCAACTGCACTGGTGGAACGACGGCCGGCTGGTCACGCACCACGCGGTGATTGGGGAATACCCCGGTCCTTACCCCTTCGCCTGAGGCCGCATCCGGATTACAAACACAGGGCTGCCATACACCCGTCATGTTTGCGCCGCACAATGAAAAGGATTTCATCAGCGGCGACAATGCGGCTCCACCACACGCAACGACCCGATAGATCTACGAGAAAGCATGTCATCCATCGTCCTGGATAAGCTGACCAAGCAATACAACGGCGCCGCCGCCATTCACGGCGTGAGTTTCACGGTTCCAGCCGGCAGCTTCACGGTGCTGCTGGGCCCGTCGGGCTGCGGCAAGTCCACCACGCTGCGCATGATCGCCGGACTGGACACGCCCACGTCCGGCACCATCCACATCGGCGACCGCGACGTCACGCAGCTGCCGCCGGCCAAGCGCCGCATCTCCATGGTGTTCCAGTCCTATGCGCTGTTCCCGCACCTGTCGGTGCGCGAGAACATCCTGTTCGGCCTGAAGGTGCGCAAGGAGCCGGCGCGCGACTACGAACGCCGCCTGCAGCGCGTGGCCGGCCTGCTGGGCCTGGGCCACCTGCTGGACCGCAAGCCGTCGCAACTGTCCGGCGGCCAGCAGCAGCGCGTGGCGCTGGGCCGCGCCGTGATTTCCGAAGCGCCGGTCTGCCTGATGGACGAACCGCTGTCCAACCTGGACGCCCAGCTGCGCCATGACATGCGCCGCGAGATCCGCGCGCTGCAGCAGGACCTGGGCATCACCATGGTGTACGTGACGCACGACCAGACCGAGGCCATGAGCATGGCCGACCAGGTGGTGCTGCTGCGCGGCGGCCAGATCGAGCAGCACGACACGCCTGACGGCCTGTACGCGCGCCCGGCAAGCGAATTCGCCGCGCGCTTCATCGGCACGCCGCCCATGAACCTGATCGGCCTGGCCGCGCTGCAAGGCGCGACCATGATCGCCGGCGCGCAGGGCCCGGCCGTGACCGGCTCGCCCGCCGGCGCGGTCAAGCTGGGCGTGCGCCCCGAACATATCCGCATCGACGGCGAGGGCCGCGAGGCCACCGTGGAAAGCGTGGAGTTCTTCGGCGCCGACTCCATCGTGGTCTGCCGCATGGGCGACACCAGCGGCGTGGCCGTGCGCGTGGGCGGGCACATGCGCGCCCGCGCCGGCGAGACGCTGCGCCTGTCCTGGCCCGACGAACAACAGCATTTCTTCGCCGCCGATTCGGCGGCCATCAACACCGCCGGGCGCTGAAGCGCCCACCTCAGGAAAGGAAACACGACATGCGACGCATCGTACTCAAGACCCTGGCCGCCAGCCTGGCCGCCGCCTGCCTGTCGCTGCCGGCGCAGGCCCAGCAGAAGCCGGTGGAAGTGGAGTTCTACTACCCGGTGGCCGTGGGCGGCCCGATCACCAAGATCGTCGACGACATGGTGACGGACTTCCAGAAGGAAAACCCCAACATCAAGATCAAGCCGATCTACGCGGGCTCGTACCAGGACTCGATCGCCAAGGCCTTGACCGCGCTGAAGGGCGGCACGCCGCCGCAGCTGGCCGTGCTGCTATCGACCGACATGTTCACGCTGATCGACGAAGACGCCATCGTGCCGATCGACTCGCTGGCCAAGAGCGATGCCGACAAGAAGTGGCTGGGCGGCTTCTACGACGCCTTCATGCAGAACAGCCGCAGCGGCGGGCATACCTGGGGCGTGCCGTTCCAGCGCTCGACCATCGTGATGTACTACAACAAGGACCTGTTCAAGGCCGCCGGCCTGGATCCGGAGCGCGCGCCCGCCACCTGGGCAGAGCTGGTCGAATACGGCAAGAAGCTGACCAAGCAGGACGCCTCGGGCAACACCACGCAATGGGGCATCGAGATCCCGTCGGGCGGCGCCTTCGCCTACTGGCTGTTCCAGGCCCTGACCACGCCTAACGGCGCAATCCTGATGAACGAGGCCGGCAACGAGGTCTACCTGGACAAGCCCGCCGTGGTCGAGGCCGCGCAATACTGGCGCGACCTGGCCGCCAAGCACAAGATCATGCCCAGCGGCACGATCGACTGGGGCACCACGCCCAAGGACTTCCTGGAAAAGAAAGCCGCCATGGTCTGGACCACCACCGGCAACCTGACCAACATCCGCAAGAATGCCGACTTCCCGTTCGGCGTGGCCATGATGCCGCAGCAAAAGCGCGGCGGCAGCCCGACCGGCGGCGGCAACTTCTACATCTTCAAGAGCGGCACGCCCGAGCAGCAGCAGGCCGCGCTGAAGTTCGCGCAATGGGTCACCACGCCCGAGCGCGCCGCCGACTGGAGCATCGCCACCGGCTACGTGGCCGTGACGCCCGCCGCCTGGCAGACCGAAAAGATGAAGAAGTATGCGCAGGAAGTGCCGGCCGCCGCCGTGGCGCGCGACCAGCTGGAAGTCAGCGTGGCCGAATTCTCGACCCACGAGAACCAGCGCGTGACCAAGGTGCTGAACGACGCGCTGCAGGCCGTGCTGACCGGCTCGAAGGCGCCGCAGCAGGCGCTGACGGACGCCCAGCGCGAAGCCGACCGCATACTGCGTTCCTACAAGTAATCACGTTCTAGCACGATGAGCCGCTCTTTGAATGCGCTTTACGGCTGGCTGCTACTGCTGCCAGCCGTCGTGCTGCTCGCCGCGTTCACGCACTACCCGGCGCTGGCGACGCTTTGGCACAGCTTCTACTCCACGCCCAAGGGCGCGCGTCCGGCCCGCTATGTCGGGCTGGACAACTACGCGGTCATGCGCGACGACCCGGTGTTCTGGCAATCGCTGTGGAACAACCTGTGGTTCGCGCTGGGCACTATTCCCACCTCGATCGGCATCGCGCTGATCATGGCGCTCTGGGTCAACCGCAACCTCGCGGGGCGCGGTTTCCTGCGCATGGCCTACTTCACGCCGACGGTACTGCCCATGGTGGCGGTGGCCAACATCTGGCTGTTCTTCTACACGCCGCAGTACGGCCTGATCGCCCAGGTGATGCAGCTGTTCGGCGCGCCCGGCCCCAACTGGCTGGGCGACCGCGCCACGGCGCTGCCGGCGCTGATGCTGGTCACGGTGTGGAAGGAGGCGGGCTTCTTCATGATCTTCTACCTGGCCGCGCTGCAGACGGTGTCGCCGTCGCTGCGCGAGGCGGCCATGCTGGAAGGCGCGTCGCGCTGGCAGTATTTCCGGCGCGTGCTGTGGCCGCTGCTCATGCCCACCACGCTGTTCGTGCTGATCAATGCGCTGATCAACGCCTTCCGCCTGGTCGACCACGTGGTCGTGATGACCAAGGGCGGGCCCGACAACGCCAGCACGCTGCTGCTGTACTACATCTACCAGGTGGGTTTCAGCTTCTGGGACACCGCCTACGCCGCCACGCTGACCGTGGTGCTGCTGGTGGTGCTGGCGCTGACCGCGCTGATCAAGTTCCGCTGGCTGGATCGCAGGACGCACTACCAATGAAAGACAAGCTAGACACCCTGGGCGCCTGGGCGCTGGGCCTGCTGTGGATCCTGCCGCTGGCCTACGCCATGTGGGCCGCCTTCCATCCGCCGGCCTACGCGACCCGCTTCGACCTGTTCGCGCCGCTGACGCTGGACAACTTCGTGCGCGCGTGGAATGCGGCGCCTTTCCCGCGCTACTTCCTCAACACCTTCCTGCTGGTCACGATGGTGCTGGCCGCGCAGCTGGTGCTGTCCACGCTGGCCGGCTACGCCTTCGCGCGCTTCGAGTTCCGTGGCCGCGACTTTGTCTTCATGCTGGTGCTGCTGCAGCTGATGATCATGCCGGACGTGCTGCTGGTCGAGAACTACCGCTCGATGAGCCAGCTGGGCATACGCGACACGGTGTTCGCCATCGGCCTGCCGTACTTCGCCTCGGCCTTCGGCATCTTCCTCCTGCGCCAGACCTTCAAGACAGTGCCGCGCGAACTGGAAGAGGCCGCGCGCATGGAAGGCGCCAACGCGCTGCAGGTGCTGATGAAGGTCTATGTGCCGCTGGCCAAGCCGATCTACGTGGCCTACGGGCTGGTGTCGGTCAGCCACCACTGGAACAACTTCCTGTGGCCGCTGATCATCACCAACTCGGTGGAATCGCGCCCGCTGACCGTGGGACTGCAGGTGTTCTCGTCGACCGACCAGGGCATCGACTGGTCCGTCATCACGGCCGCCACGCTGATGTCCGCCGCCCCGCTGCTGATTGCGTTCCTGCTGTTCCAGCGCCAGTTCGTGCAGTCGTTCATGCGTGCGGGAATTAGGTAGGCCCACCCCGAGCGCTGCGCGCTCCCCCTCAAGGGGCGCCGCTACGGACCGGCAAAGCCGGCTCCGTGCGGCCCAGATAAAGGCAGGCGCAGTGCTGCGGGTGCGTGAGTTTTAGTCTAGTCTCACGCCGGCGCGCTTGACTACCTCGGCCCACTTCGGGATGTCGCTGCGCATCAGGTCCTTCAGCGCCTCGGGCGTCGAGGATTCCAGGATCAGCCCTTCCTCGGCGAAGCGCTTTTTCATGTCGGGATTGTCCAGCGCCTTCACAAGCATGGGCTGCAGCTTGTCGATGACCGGCTGCGGCAGACCCTGGGGCGCGACGACCGCGTACCAGGTGGTGGCGTCCAGGCCCGTCACGCCTGCCTCAGCGGCCGTGGGCACCTCGGGAATGGCCGACAGGCGCTGGTTGCCGGTGATGGCCAGCGCGCGCACCTGCTTGGCGCGGTATTGCTGCAGCATCTCGGCCACCTGTGTCACGCCCATGTCCAGTTCGCCCGACACCATCGCCATGACCACGGGCGCGCTGCCCTTGTACGGCACGTGCACCATCGCGCCCTTGGTGTTGACGTTGAGCAGCTCGCCCGTCAGGTGCGTGATGCTGCCGGCGCCCGACGAGCCATAGTCCAGCGCGCCGGGCTGCGCCGTGGCGGCGGCGATCAGTTCTTTCAGGTTGTTGGCCTTGACGCCCGGGTTCACGGCGAAGACCAACGGGCTGCGGCCCACCAGCGTAAGCGGCGTGAAGTCCTTCAGCGGATCATAGGTGAGCTTGGTGTACAGGCTGGGCGCGGTCGCCAGCGTGGAGACGTTGCCCAGCAGCAGCGTGTAGCCGTCGGGCGCGGCCTTGGCCACCGACGCCGTGCCGATGGTGCCGCCCGCGCCGGCGCGGTTCTCGACCACCACGGTGGCCCCATGGGCTTCGCTCAGGCTCTTGGCCAGCGCGCGCGCCAGCGTGTCGGCCGCGCCGCCTGGCGGGAAGGGCGTGACCAACCGGATGGGCTTGTCGGGGTAGCCCTGCTGGGCAAGCGCGGCGGAAGGCGCGGCGGTGGCGAGCGCCAGAATGCCGGCAAACAACCCGAGCTTGCTTTGGACCCACAGGTTCATGCTTTTCTCCTCGTTGTGATGATTCGTCTTGCCTATGCTTTCGATGCCTCGCGTCGACCCGCTTGCTGCGCCGAGTCGATGCGCTCGATGTTCCGCGCCCTTGCCTGCCGCGCGCGCCCCTAGCGCGGCGGATGCGTGGCCAGCCAGTGGCGCGCGATGTCGGCGCGGCCGCAGACCCATACGCCGGACTGGCGCGCCACATGATCCAGAAAACGTTCCAGGCCCGCCGCGCGGCCGGGATGACCCACCAGCCGCAGATGCAGGCCCACCGACATCATGCGGGGCCGCTGCGCGCCTTCGCGGTACAGCATGTCGAACGCGTCCTTCAGGTATTCAAAGAAATCCTGGCCCGTGGCCATGCCGCCGCGGATGAACTTGGCGTCGTTGTTGGCCAGGCCATAGGGCAGCACCAGATGCGGGCGGCCATCCACCTGCACGTAGTAGGGCAGCTCGTCGTTGTAGGCGTCGGAGTCGTACAGGAAGCCGCCTTCCTCGGCCACCAGCCTGCGCGTGTTGACGCTGGGACCGTAGCGGCAATACCAGCCCAACGGACGCGCGCCGACCGACGCCTCGATCGAGGCGACGGTGCGGCGGATGCGCTCGCGCTCTTCGGCCTCGGTCAGCGTCTGGTGGCGCTCCCAGCGCCAGCCGTGCGCGCACACGTCCCAGCCGGCGTCGCGGATGGCGGCGCAGACCCGCGGGTTGCGTTCCAGCGCCAGCCCGCAACCGAAGATGGTGGCCGGCATGCCGCGCGCTTGCAGCAGCCGCGCGACGCGCCAGAAGCCGACACGGCTGCCGTACTCGAACATGGATTCGGCCGCCAGGTCGCGGCCGGCGAAGCCGCCGCCCCCGCCTTCGGTCAGCGCCGATTCCGAGGCCTCGTCGCCGTCCGGCACGGACAGCTCGCCGCCTTCTTCGTAGTTGACGCAGAGGTTCAGCGCGATGCGGGCGTCGCCGGGCCATCGCGCGTGGGGCAGGTCGGATCCGTAGCCGACGAAGTCGCGCCGCAGGTGGGGATGATCAGGTTGCATGAGCGTGAGCGAGTCCTTGAGCAGATCTTGAGATGACGGGATCAACGCGCAGGGCGGGATGCGGGCAGGGTGCAGTCGATGGCGATGGAGACGCTGTCCGGCACCTTCCAGAACACATCGTCGTCGCCGGCGCCGGTCAAGGTCATGGTCACGGCGAACTGGGCCGGCGCGCGCAGCGCCGACAGGCCCTGGTGCCAGACGCCAGTCCGATAGCACACGCCCTGGCTGCCGCTGGCGACGAAGGCGCGCAGCCGTTCCAGGTCCGGCTCGCCCTGCGCGTCGTCCGGCGCCACGACGACAAGATAGGGGGTGTTGTCCAGCGGGATGAAGGTCTGCGAGGAATACGGATGACGTTCCAGCAGCAGCACCGGGCAGGGCTGGGGTATGGCGCCATCCACCCGGCTGACCCAGATGGCCGTGCGCGCGGCCGGCGCCGAGTGCGCGTAGGGCAGGGCCAGATGCCTGCGGCGTTCATTGCCGGCATGCTCCACCACTTCGCCGAATTCGGCGAAGGCCTGCGATGTCAGCGGTTCGGCGACGATGCAACGCGCCAGGCGCGCGGCGTCAGTCTTCATGCGGCAGATACCCCAGCGTGCGCGCGAACGCGCGCCGCACGGCGCCCAGGTGCGCCGTCATGGTCGCGCGCGCCTGTTCGGCGTCGCCGGCCTGCAGCGCCTGCACGATGGCCAGATGCTCGGCCCGCGCCTGCACCGCGCGCTGCGACAGGCGCTCGACGTTGCACAGGCGCGCGCGCCCATGACGGCGCACCTGGGCGCCGTG